>CAIUKP010000145.1 GCA_903899675.1 uncultured Bacteroidota bacterium
GGCTGGGGCTTTATCAAATTAAAGTTCTCTTACCCAAATATTTTGAAAACTAATCGGCTCACTTTTATCACCATGCGATTGCAGTTTGATAGGGGCGGGTCCATGGGGGCGATATGCCGGAGGACCCGTATAGGGAGTATCTCCTTTTAATAGCGCATTGTTTTGTACCAGCACCCCATTATGAAATGCTGTTAAGGTAGCTGCAGTTTTCAGTGATCCATCGGCATTAAACCGGGGAGCAATCCATATCACATCATAGGTTTGCCATTGTCCGGGAGGTTTGCACGCATTCACCAGCGGTGGATACTGCTTATAAATACTGCCTGCCTGACCATTTACGTACGTGTCATTTTGGTAGTTATCTAAAATCTGTAATTCATATCCACCAGCTCCCTCTTTTACCTGAAGGGATGCCAGAAATAAACCACTATTTCCCCTTGCTTGTCCAGATCCGGTAATGTTTTCCGGTATTCGGTATTCGAGATGCAGTTGAAAATCGGTAAAGTTTCTTTTGGTTCTGATATCACCGGTTTTTTTATTTACCGTCATCACTCCTTTTTCTAATAGCCATTCTGCAGGTCCTGCTTTATCATTATCATTTACCCACTCGCTCAAATCATTTCCTCCCAATAAAATAATGGCATCCGAAGGGGGTTGGCCCGGCAGATTTCCTGGATTTACTATCCGGGGAACCGGAGTATAATATTCTGTTTCTTTAGGATCGTATTTCTGTTGGGCCTGCATGCCGGTTACAAGTAGCAGTAAGCAACTCAATAAGTAGGTCTTTTTCATTTGTATAGCTTTAAACTTTGGGTAAGGTATATCCGTTGTGATAGGGTTTCAGTAAGTATTGGGCATTAATGTCTGCGTCTGTAAAACCTCCTTTTTCAGCACTCCAATATAATTTTTTTCCAGAACGGTAAGAGATATTTCCCATCTGCGCTACGGTAGCCACTGCCGCTCCTGCTTGAATAGAACAATGCAGATTTTCCATTTTTCTCGATTTTATTACCTCTACAAAATTTACCCAATGCTTTTGCAAACCATTGTCGGAGGAGGGATGCATGGGTTCGCTGATTTTATTTTTACTTTGATTTTCTTCCACCACTTCCCATCCGTTTCTATTTAATATCAGCGTGCCATTATTTCCAATAAAAGCAATTCCATGATCTCTGCCATACGATCCGTTGTCAATTCCCATGGCAGAATCCCAAACTAGATTAAAACCATCAAATTCATATAAAGTAGTAAGGGTATCCGGTGTTTCTTCTGCCAATTCAGGATAGGCAAATTTCCCCCCTAACCCATCAATACTTTTGGGAACGGTTGCCTTCATACCTAATAATGCATAGTCTAACAAATGCACCCCCCAGTCCGTCATTAGTCCGCCCGCATAATCCCAAAACCATCGAAAATGAAAATGAAACCGGCTGCTGTTAAAGGGCAATGTTGTTGCGGGTCCCAGCCATTGTCTATAATCCACCCCCGCCGGAACAGCAGAATCGGGCACCACCGGTTGAGGACGCATCCACCCCTGATAACACCAAACTTTTACTGTTCGGATTTTCCCCAACTTGCCGCTATGCACCATTTCAATGGCATCGGCAAAATGTTGTTGACTTCGCTGCCACTGTCCACCCTGCACCACCCGGCCATATTTTTGCTGGGCTGCTACCATTCTTCGGCATTCTTCAATCGAATTTCCTACGGGCTTCTCTACATACACATCTTTTCCCGCTTCACAGGCATGTATCATCATAAGTGCATGCCAATGATCGGGGGTGCCAATAATTACTGCATCAATGTCTTTATCATCCAGCAAGGCCCGATAATCGGTATATTTTTTAATGGTGGAAATGTCTTTATTTTTTGCAGTTAATTCACTCAGCCGCTTATTCATTACGCCAGCATCTACATCACAAACAGCCACCAACTTTACGCCCGGAACATTCATGGCAGCCATGGCATTGGCCCAGCCCATTCCGTTCATCCCAATTAAGCCAACCTGCAGGGTGTCTGAGGCGGCCAGTAATCTGCTTCCAAATATTTTTTTGGCTGAAACAGTGGTAGATAGCATACCTCCACCCACTAAAATAGCGGACTGGTGAATGAATTTTTTTCTGCTAGTCATAGGTGTTATTTAATTTATAAAGGAAGTTACCGTAAATTTGCTATTTGTAAATCATTCGAATAAATTTTGGTAAAAGTTCTTTTTTTGATCGAATTCGCAAAAGCAGAGAAGAATCGAGGGTTTTGATAGCGAATTTGTACAAAATTATAAGATGTAACTAGTGGGAATATAGGCTCCCACTTGCTTTGGCTAGTATTATCCTGGGTCGGGTTCATTCCGAGTGAAGCGTTTCAAAGGGAGTAGTATCTTTATATTCTAAA
>CAIUKP010000146.1 GCA_903899675.1 uncultured Bacteroidota bacterium
AACTGGATATAGTAACCAATTAACGAAAAATGAAACACCTAGTATTTGAAGAATTGAATGCGACTATTCTGCAGGAAGCATTTGCCTTGGATGAGAGTTTATCTGGCACTATATATGTTTTAAAGGATGATTATGCAACCGGTCCATTAGCAGTCGAAAATAACGAAGCAACTCATCAGCAAAGAAAAGATTGGTGGCAAGAAGTTTTTAAAGGCTCTCCCTATGAAAACCAGATTGAATTGGTAAATGATCCCGAAACCATGCAATCCATTCAAGCTGCCCTGGAAGCTGAACCAGAAGAAGAACTCTGGATTTGGATGGGTCAGAACAGCCATGATGTTAGTGGCTATTACTGGATTTTACCCTTTCTGAAACCTTTTGCAGGAAGAATCATGGTATTGTTTATGAATAATCTTCCTTTCATGAATGAAAAGGGTGGTATCTTTTATCCAACCCATTTGCATGAGATTCAGCCCAAAGAATTTTTGAAAGCCAAAAAACTAGCTCGACCCATAACCGGAAGTGAATGGGAAGTGGACCCCGATGAGTGGAATCGTTTATTATCACAGGAATCGATGGTTCGCTTTTTAGAAGGTGGCAAAAAACTAGTGCCTAAGTCCATCGATATGTTTGATGCTGAAATTAAAAAATCCGTAACAGCAGAATGGCAGAAACTAGCTAAAATAACCGCGGGTTTGTTATCAAAAAATAAATCCGGATTAACGGATACCGTTATTGCTTGGCGCTTGCGATTGATGGCGGAGCATAATGAGGTAGAATGGCAGGATGAGAAAAATAAAGGATGGAAGGAAACACAAATCCGATTGGCAGGTGCAAACAGCGAAGAGAAACCAGTATAAAATGAAAAAGCAAATCGACATTTTACCGGTACCCATGAAAAGTGAAGATGCCCGTGGGCAAGTACACTTTTTTTCTACAGAACGTTCAGGAGAATACATGGTATTTTATCGAAAAGCTGGTGCAATTGGGGCTAGGCATTATCACAAAGGCTTATCCGTAAATAAAAACCCCGAGCAATTTTTGTTATTGAGTGGACAAGCAACCCTTAATTGGCGCGACCTGCAAACAGAAGAAACGGGCACTTATCAGTTGGTTTCTCCGGTTGAAGTGCATATCTACCCATGGATATGGCATGAAGTAGTGGCAGAAACAGATTTTGTGATGTTAGAATTAAATGCATTGGGGGAAGGACCTATAGATACATTTTACTTGGATAACAAAGAATGAGGATTCGTATATAGCAATTTATGGCAAAAGGAAAAGGAGATAGTAACGTATTTGAAAACGAAACCGGCGTACAAGGTCAGTATAAAAACTGGTTCTTGGATTATGCTTCGTATGTAATATTAGAAAGAGCGGTACCCGCTATGGAGGATGGGCTGAAGCCGGTGCAGCGAAGGATTCTGCATTCGATGAAAGACATGGATGATGGTCGCTTTAATAAGGTGGCAAATATCATTGGTCAGAGTATGCAATACCACCCCCATGGAGATGCTAGTATTGGTGATGCATTGGTAAACCTGGGACAAAAAGATTTGCTGATAGAAACCCAGGGAAACTGGGGGGATGTAAGAACGGGAGACCAAGCAGCAGCGCCGCGTTATATTGAAGCCAGATTGTCGAAGTTTGCACTGGAAGTAGCTTTCAACCCAAAAACTACTCGCTGGCAACTAAGCTATGATGGAAGGAAGCAGGAGCCCATCACTTTGCCGATGAAATTCCCATTATTGTTAGCGCAGGGCGCAGATGGGATTGCGGTTGGATTATCTACTAAAATATTACCCCATAATTTTTGTGAGCTGATTGAAGCCTCTATCAAATGCCTTCGGGGAAAAAAGTTTGAACTCTTTCCCGATTTTCAAACTGCCGGAATGATTGATGTTACTGCCTATCAGGATGGAAAGAGAGGGGGGAAAGTGAGAGTAAGGGCAAAAGTAGAAGAGCTGGATAAAAAAACACTGGTTATTAGGGATGTACCTTATGGAGTTACCACCAATCAACTGATGGAAAGTATCACCAAGGCAAATGATCAGGGCAAAATAAAAATCAAAAAAGTTATCGACCTGAATGCCGCTGAAATTGAAATTCAGATTGAACTGGCACCAGGCATTTCACCTGATATTACCATTGATGCCTTGTATGCATTTACGGATTGCGAAGTAAGCATTTCGCCCAATGTTTGTGTGATCTATGATAATAAGCCACAGTTTATTACAGTTTCCGATTTACTCCGTACATCTGCCAATAATACCCGGGATCTTTTAAAGCAGGAACTGGAAATAAAATTATCCGAACTGCAAGAAAGATGGCATTATACTTCGCTGGAAA
>CAIUKP010000147.1 GCA_903899675.1 uncultured Bacteroidota bacterium
GGTGGCTTTGCCGCCCATTTTCCTTTTTTTCGACTAAATGCGCTGTTTTTCCTTTCATTAACTTTTTGAAACTAAAGTTTCTTTGCATGCCCTCCAAACTCTTTAGTTTTACAAAATGATTTTACTCAGCTTTTTCAAAAAAATATTCGGCAGTGCGCCTACTGTTGATTATACAGTTTTAGTAAATATGGGTGCTCAGATTGTTGATGTTCGTTCGCCCGCTGAATACAAATCCGGACATATCAAGGGCTCCAAAAATATTCCTTTGCAGGAATTAGACAAGAATTTGCATACGCTTAATAAATCTAAACCCATAATTACCTGCTGTGCCAGTGGAATGCGAAGTGCTTCCGCTAAAAGCATATTGCTACAAAAAGGATTTAGCGAAGTGTATAATGGGGGCGGCTGGACAAGCTTGCTAAAAAAAATATCTTAGCGAGGAAGTATTTACCTAACATTTCGTAAGTAGTAATAATTTAGTAACCTACATAGCTGTTATATCAGCCTAATGATGTTTACTTTGCCTATATTAGGTTGTTAATCCCAAAAAGAGTTGATGATATGGTTAAGCTAGTTGTATTTGATATGGCGGGTACTTCTATTGATGAAGATAATGTAGTATACAAAACACTTCAACAGTCAATTGAACAAGCTGGTTATCCTTGTACGTTAGATCAGGTATTGGCCGAGGGTGCCGGTAGAGAAAAGTATCAGGCTATTCAACAAATTTTACAGGTTTTCCATCATTTGGAAGATGATTCAATTTGCAAAACAATTTTTGCCGATTTTGTAATCCGATTGTCGGCTGCTTACCAGCACATACAAGTGAAGCCAATGCCCGACGCATTAGAACTTTTTCATCAATTGAGGAATCAAAATATTAAAGTAGTACTCAATACCGGCTATAATATTACTACCGCCCAAACCCTCTTGCATAAGTTGGGATGGAAAGAGGGGGTAGACTATGATGCACTGATAACCGCTTCTGATGTTACGAATAGTCGTCCTGCACCAGATATGATCCATTTGGCTTTTCATAAATTTAAATTGACCAATGGTAATGAAACGATAAAAGTTGGGGACTCTATAATTGATATAGAAGAAGGACGTAATGCCGGTTGCAGATTATGCATAGGTATTACTACCGGAGCCCATACTCGGGAACAATTGCTTACGGCTCATCCAGATGCAGTTATCGATCATTTGTTTCAATTGATCCCCCTTTTGAAGTTGGTCGATTAACTAGTTTCTCAATTATGTGGATAACTACAGAGGTTTTTTGGATTTTCCACAGGAAATGTTTCACATTAGGGTAACCATTTAGTCACGCTCAGGCAATACTGGGAAAGTTACTTTGCAAAACATTTCCCTATGAAATATTTCTGGATTGTTGCACTTTTCAGCATTTCTGTTTCATATGCACAAACTACTCCTGAGCGAAATGTATTTATAATTACTACAGATGGGTTTAGATGGCAGGAGGTTTTCTCTGGTGCAGATCCTGTTTTGCTATCCGATATCAATCGAGTTGCCGATACCGCCCTTTGTAAACAATTATTCGATGCCCCCACGCCTGAAGAACGCAGACGAAAATTACTTCCTTTTTTTTGGAGCGTACTTGCAACGAAAGGTCAACTCAACGGAAATCAAAACTATCAAAATAAGGTTCAGGTAGCCAATCCCTATAAAATTTCTTATCCGGGTTATCAAGAAATGTTAACTGGAAAGGCCAATAATCGATTGTCTCCCAATTGGCCTATAAATAATCCTCAAACAACAGTATTAGAACATATTCAATCGTTAGAAGGTTACAC
>CAIUKP010000148.1 GCA_903899675.1 uncultured Bacteroidota bacterium
CTACCTTGCGATAACCAGATTTTGAGTCTAGCGCGTCTACCAGTTCCGCCATCTGGGCTTGGGGGAGCAAAAATAAGTAAAAGCAAGGGTTTTAACAAACAGAAACGGGTTTTTTGTTACCCTATCTATTCCGCCGCTAACAAGCGCTGTAAATACTTTTGTTGATAATAGTATTGTTTTACTTGCAGCAGCGCTTCTTGGGAAGTAACAACTGCCTGATAATTTGCCATAATCGGTTCCACCTGCTCATATAATGCTTGTTGTTGTGCTTTAATTTGTTCCCTAACACTTAGTTTCCCCTCCTCCGTATCTGACTCCTGCAGTGCCTCATTCAATTCCATCATATCCATCAAAAAATCAGCTGGCAGTGCATACTTTTCATCCTCCGGCATACCCACCGTTTCTTTCAAAATGTAGGCCATCGTGCGCTGGCGATTGGATAGGGTAGCATAGGCTTCATGTATCTCCTGCAATTTTTCCTCCGCGGCTGCCAGTGCTTCATCGCCCTGCCGAACATAAAAGTCGGGATGATACTGCCGGCTTAATGCGTAATATTTCTTCTTCACTAACCCCTGGTCCGGGAAAAAACCGGGGATAATTTCAAACCATTCAAAATACTTCATAGCTTTTCTGGCTGCCTCCTTCAACGCTTTTGGCTAACTTTGTTACTGCAAATTTACTACAATGCCCTGTATCGGACTTATTAGAGAAGGAAAATTACCGGCCGACAACCGGGTAGCCCTTACTCCGGCTCAGGTAGTGTATCTACAGAAACAGTATCCAGACCTCCAAATAATCGTAGAACCCTCTCCCGATCGGTGTTTTAGCGATGAGGAATACCTCAGGGCGGGTATTCAGGTGGATTCGGACCTAAGTAAGTGTCAAATTCTATTGGGCATTAAAGAAGTACCGGTATCGCAGTTGTTGGCAAATAAAACCTATCTGTTTTTTTCTCATACCAAAAAAGAGCAGCCCTACAACCGGGCTCTCATGAAAACCATGGTGGAGAAGAAAATTACCCTGATAGATTATGAATGTTTGGTACATCCGGATGGTCAAAGACTGATTGGATTTGGCTTTTTCGCTGGGATAGTTGGTGCGCATAATGGCATCATGGCCTATGGCAACCGAACCGGACTATATAATCTGGGCCGTGTTTCGGATATCCGCGACTATCGAGAGCTGATTCATACTTATTTCGGATTAAAACTGCCCCCACTGAAAGTAGTGGTTACCGGCAGCGGCAGGGTGGCCCATGGAATTTTAGAAATCATGAACCTGCTGGATATTCAGGAAGTGGAACCCGATGAATTTTTACACCATAATTTTTCCTATCCGGTATATGTGCATCTGAAAGGATCCGATTTATATACACACCGTAATACTGGCACCTATCAGCGAATGCACTTTCATGATCATGCCGAAGAATATGCATGCTTGTTCGAACCCTACACGGCTGTAGCGGATATTCTGATGAATGGCATATACTGGGACGAAACAGTACCCCGACTTTTTTCGATGGAATCTTTGCAGCAACCCAATTTTAAGATGTTTACCATCGCAGATATAACCGACGATAAAGGAGGCAGTGTTCCCTGTAACCTGGGGGATGCACCCCCACAGGCACCTGTTTATGGGGTTGATAGATTTAGCGGTAAACAAACCGAGCCCTATTTACCCGGAAGCGTAGATGTGATGGCCGTAGGAAACCTGCCCAACGAACTCCCCCGTGATGCCAGTCGTTACTTTGGCGAACAATTGATAAAATATGTATTCCAAGATTTAATCAGCGGAGGATCGCCGATTCTGGAAGGCGCTACTATGCTATCAGAAGGAAAACTAACCCAGCCTTTTGAGTATTTGCATGCGTATGCCTATGGCCAATCAACTGGCAAAAGCTAAATAATAATCCGATAAAAGTGCTCGCATACCCGCACTATATTCTTCCAATTCACGGATATACAAAATTTCAGTTTCAACAACTAAGTTATCCCTTTTACTAAATAGTAAACAACACCGAAAAGGCGATACGGCTGCACGCTGACTTACCAGGAGTTGCTTTTCTATATTCCAACCGGATTGTTGCGCCAGTTGGATAGCAAATGTTCTGCGATGTTCGGGCAACAGGACTGCCCATTTTCCAGTTGGTTGTAGCAATCGGTTAATGCTACTTATCAATGCTTCCAATTTCAATTCCTTGCTGTGTAATGCAATATCTCGTTGCTCATTTCCAGAAGGTAAATCATTATCGTAAAATGGGGGATTGCTGATGATATAATCAAAGGAAACATCAACCGAGTAATCTCTTACATCAGCCTGTATCACTTCTAATCGTTTCTGCCAGGGAGATTGTTGAAAATTGCCAGCTGCCTCTAACGCTGCTGCTTCATCCAGTTCAATAGCAGTTATTTGTAATTGATTTTTTTGCGCAACCAGTAATGATAATAGTCCGGTTCCCGTACCTATATCCAACAGATTTCCGGTACAATCTTGCAATTGCTTGGCCATCCAAGCACCAAAAATGCAGGCATCGGTACAAACCTTCATAGCGGAATTTCCCTGTTGTACCCGAAACTGCTGAAACTGAAAATAATCGTTGGGCATAAATAGCTGTTGGATGGTTTAACCAATCAACTCACCTTCTTTCTTGATCTGTTGCAGCGCATCTAACAAAGCCTCCAGATTATCCGTAGTATTAAAAGCTTGAATGGAATAGCGCAAATAAGTATCCGATCCCTGTCGCATTACTGGAACTTCAATGTGATACTCTGTAAATAATTTTCTTTGTAACTGCTCCGGTTGAGAGGTTCGAAGGGGGATACTCACCATTTGTCCAAGCCATTGATTATCCAGCGGACTCAAGGGTTTTGTTCCCAAACACTCGTAGAATTTGGGCGCATAGTCTACCACCATTTGATGACAAATTTGCGATTGCTCCTTCCAGTTATATTGATGCATAAATTCTATGCAGGCAGGTACTGTAAGGAACGCCGAAAAATCGCGGGTGCCAATCATTTGATTATAATCTAACA
>CAIUKP010000149.1 GCA_903899675.1 uncultured Bacteroidota bacterium
AACTATTTTATTGGAAAAGTAATCTTGCTGCTATATTATCCCATATATCAGTTATTACGGTTAACAATGTTACGAGAAATCAGTCCTTTTGATAAATGGGTTGCCCTCAACTGGGTAGTTCAAATAGTTTCTATTTCTGCAATTGCCTATTTTTTGGGTGCACAATCCTTGGTGTATATGATGGCCAGCTTCTTTTTCTCTGTTGGATTACATCCCTTAGGTGCCCGCTGGATTCAGGAACATTACTTAACTCGTGGCGAACAGGAAACCTATAGTTATTATGGAATACTGAATGGGGTTGCCTTTAATGTGGGGTATCATAACGAACACCACGATTTTCCTTCTGTTCCCTGGAATCGGCTTCCCGATATTAAAAAAACGGCTCCCAGTTTCTATGATACGTTAGAAAGTCATCACTCTTGGACTGCCTTGTTTCTCCGCTTTCTTTTCGATCAAGAAATATCCCTCTTTTCGAGGGTAGTTCGCAAGAACCGCGGAAAAGTAGCATTGTCTGATGAATCGAAGCCAGATGTAGAGTTAGTGTAATATCCGAATGATTTTTAGGTATATTAACAGTGCTTTTACATAATTGAATCTTTCGTACAATTTATTTGTAGTACCTTTGCATCCGAAAGCGCGTTTGCCATAGCGCAGTTGCTCCGGATATTTTTAGCGAAGTACCTCCCCAACGATTGACATTTTTTCCGGACGCTTTTTTATTATTCAACGTATTAAAATCATTGTTATGAAAAATACCAATATGCCCCCTATTGCGCACGCAGATGCCAATACCCTGAACACGCTTACCACAGAAGTTAAAGAGACCATTGTTGAAACAGCATCTATTAATACTGCTGCTCCTGCTCGTTTTGGAGTGATCGATCTTTGGAAGATTCACCGAAATAGTAAGAGTGCGCATTTGAAATGGCGCAGCGTACTTTAAATGTACAGTCTGCTATTCATTTTATTGCCCAATCATTGGATGTCTGAATTTCTTATGCCGTCCCTAATGAATTTATGTATGTTTGCGGTTCATGTTTAGTTGGACCAGCCAAGGAAATATTCTGATCACCTGCCATAAATGGTTGTCGCCTGCCTTATTACAAGAGGTGCAGGCACTTGGCTTTACCAATAGTACCGCATTTACCACGGGGGTTCGTTTGCAAGGAAGTTTATACGATTGTATCCGTTTAAATGTTCATCTGCGTTCGGCAAGTCAGGTATTATTTGAACTGCATAATTTTATATGCAATCATCCCGATGATATTTATGAAACCTTGGTTAGGTTTCCCTGGGAAAACTTTTTGTTGCCCGATACGTATTTTTCGGTTACAGCTCAGGTATCCCACCCAAGCATCAACAATAATCTATTTCCTGCGTTGCGGGTGAAAGATGCCTGGGTAGATCGGTGCAGAAAATTATCTGGTAAGCGACCTAATACTGGTTCAGCATTAGAAGGGGCTGTGATACATTTATATTGGAAGGAGGATAAAGCCACCGTGTTTATAGATACTTCCGGTGCTTCCTTAGGCAGGCATGGCTATAGAAAAATACCGGGTAGGGCCCCCATGCTCGAAGCCTTGGCAGCCGCAGTTCTGCTTAGCACCCGTTGGGATAAAACAATCCCATTTATTAATCCGATGTGTGGCTCGGGAACCCTGGCAATTGAAGCTGCTTTATTGGCATCAAACCAACCACCCGGCTTATTCAGAAACCGATATGGCTTTCAGTTTATCAAAGGCTATTCGGCAGATTGGTACAACGAAATCATTGCCCAATGTACTGTGGAAATAAAAAGGGATTCTCTTCCGAAAATCATCGCATCTGATATTAGCGCGGAAGCCATTAAAAATGCCCGCATCAATGCAGCAGCAGCCGGGGTAGAGCATTTAATTCAATTTGAAACGGCCGATTTTGCCGCAACCACCCTGCCCGAACCACCCGGGGTTATCTTATTCAATCCCGAATATGGAGAGCGATTGGGAGAAACGGCTGCATTAGAAAAAATATATGCCCGAATGGGCGATTTTCTAAAAAATCATTGTCAGGGATATACTGGATATGTATTTACCGGCAACCTCGAACTGGCAAAACATATTCACCTGAAACCCGCTCGGCGCATTCCTTTTTATAATGCAACCATTGACTGCAGATTACTAGAATACGAAATGTATACAGGCACCCGCCGCCCCGCTCCCAAAGAACTGTAATTGCCGTGGGAATTATCCAACCAAAAAATCAGTTTTTGGAAGAGTAAAAAACTCAATCAATTAAAAACTTCCTTATCTTAAGGCCTATTTGTATACCCCAACAAATAGCTTACCAGTATGGCAGTAAACAAGGCATCCACAAGCGTGGCATTTATATTACTTACTTCCCTGTTTTTCATGTGGGGTTTTGTGCACAATCTCGATCCTATCTTGATTCCACATTTAAAAAAGTCGTTCAGTCTTTCCACCTTACAGGCATCCTTGGTAGACTCCTCCGTTTTTATTGCCTACTTTATTATGGCGATACCAGCCGGCATCCTGTTGAAAAAATATGGGTATAAGACAGGCATTATTACCGGATTAATTTTCTTTGCCATTGGCTCTTTTTTATTTATTCCCGCTGCCAATACACAGGCCTATGGTTTTTTTCTGGCTGCTTTGTTTGTGATTGGGTGTGGACTAGCATTACTAGAAACCGCTGCTAATCCTTATGCTGCCCTGCTGGGTAGTCCGGATACGGCTTCGCAGCGATTAAATTTTGCACAGGCTTTTAATGGATTGTCTGTAACCATTGCACCCATTATTGGTGCCAAACTAATTTTAACACAGGGTGCTTCGGATGAGCTGCTGAATTCTATGGATGCAGTTAGCCGGCAAGCAGCACTCGCTTCCGAAGCAGCATCGGTAAAGCTGCCCTATACAATAATCGGGATGGTAATATTGTTGATTGCCTTCATCTTTACTCGAATAAAGATGCCAGATATACGCGAGGAGGGAAGTACAAAAGTTACCCGAAAAGAAATATTCTCAGCCTGGCAAATTCCACATTTGCGTTGGGCAGTGATTGCCCAGTTTTTTTATGTAGGTGCTCAGGTATGTGTGAACAGTTTGTTTATTTTATATGCGGCTAAATCGGCTGCGATTGATAGAGCAACCGCGGCTACTTATTTGGGGTTGGGGTATGGACTTTCCTTTATGATCGGGCGTTTTGCGGGCACTTTCTTTATGCGATTCGTGCAACCTGCTCGATTACTTACCCTGTATGCGTTGCTGAATATTGTTTTGTGTTTCGCCGCAGTATACGCAAAAGGGCTGCCTGCTTTATACATTGTTTTTGCCATCAGCTTTTTTATGTCGATCATGTTTCCCACTATTTTTTCCCTGGGCATTCAATCGTTGGGTAAACAAACTGAAATGGGCAGCAGCTTAATTGTAATGGCTATTGTAGGCGGGGGATTGTTGCCACTGGTTTTTGGATATATTACCGATGTTAGTGGCAATATTCAAAATGGGTATTTTGTGCCGATGCTTTGTTTTGTGGTAGTAGCTTATTTTGGATGGAAGGGACATGCAATTCGTAAAACAGCCGACCTATGAATCAGCAATATATCTTAGCACTTGATCTGAAAGATGATCCTGCATTAATTGCTGCGTATGAAGATTGGCACCAAAAAGTATGGCCGGAAATTCTAGATTCGATTAAGCAGTCGGGCATCGAGAAAATGGAAATTTATCGGGTAGGCAATCGTTTAATGATGATCATGGAAGTAAATAATCATTTTGATTTTGCTGCCAAAGCTACTGCTGATGCGCAAAATCCGAAGGTGCAGGATTGGGAGCAATTGATGTGGACATTTCAGCAACCTTTGCCCTTTGCAGCACCCGGAGAAAAATGGATGTTAATGAAGAAAATTTTTACTTTATCCTGAATACTTTTTCATGTTTACTTTAACCAATAAAATAGCAGTGATTACCGGAGCAGGCAGTGGCATCGGACAAGCCATTGCAAAACTATTTGCTCAACAAGGTGCTTGGGTTCATCTGCCAGAACTGCAACTGGCTGCGGCACAGCAAACGCTTGATTCTATAGAGGCCGATGGATATAAGGGAACGGCCTATGCATGTGATATAACCAATACCGATCAGGTGGCTGCTGTGATGAATGAAATTGGGGCATTTGATATACTGGTGAATTGTGCTGGTATTGCACATGTTGGAACAGCCACTTCTACATCCGCAGAGGATTTTGAAAGGGTTTTTCAGGTGAATGTAAAAGGTACTTATCATTGCCTGCATTATGGCATTCCACAAATGCAAAAAAGAGGGGGAGGAGTTATTTTGAATGTAGCTTCCATTGCAGCGCTTACCGGTATTCCCGATCGATTTGCTTATAGCATGAGTAAGGGGGCAGTGCATGCGATAACGATGAGCGTAGCCCGCGATTATCTTTCGCAAAATATTCGCTGTAACTCAATTTCTCCTGCCCGGGTGCATACACCATTTGTAGATGGATTTATCGCCAAAAATTATCCAGGTCGCGAAGCAGAAATGTTTCAGCAACTCGCTGCCAGTCAGCCCATGGGCCGAATGGGCAATGTAGAAGAAGTAGCTCAATTAGCAAATTATCTCTGCAGCGATGTAGCATCCTTTATTTCAGGAAACGATTATCCAATAGATGGTGGATTTATTAATTTGAGTCATTAAACCCTTGTTTGCAATATGAAAAAAATTATTTCCCTATTCTTTTCTCTTTGTGCACTATCTGCAGAAGCACAAACCTATACCCCCACACCCACCAACCTCGCAGCCCGAAAGCAATTTCAGGATATGAAGTTTGGGATGTTTATACACTGGGGTGCTTCCAGTGTATTGGGAAGTGGTGAATGGGTAATGAATAATCGGAATATTCGTGTAAAAGAGTATCAGCACTTACAGCGCGTATTCAATCCCATCGATTTTGATGCCAAAGCTTGGGTAGATGCTGCGCAGGGGGCAGGCATGAATTATATCACCATCATTACCCGCCACCATGATGGATTTAGTAACTGGGATACCCGAGAATCGGACTGGAAGATTACCCGCACCCCTTATGGGAAAGATGCCCTGAAACAATTGGCAGATGAATGTCATAAAAGAGGCATGAAAATATTCTTTTATTATTCGCTGCTAGATTGGTATCGAAACGATTACCAATACGAAACCGGTAAAACGGGAAAGGGAACTGGAAGAACGGCAAAGAGTGATTGGAATAGCTACATCCGATTTATGAAGGCACAGTTAACTGAGCTGTTAACCCAATATGGGGAGGTATCAGGGATTTGGTTTGATGGCCACTGGGATCAGTTGGATAATGATGTAGATAAAACGCTTTCTTCGAAAGTGAATTGGCACTATGATGAAATATATGATTTGATTCATCGGCTGCAACCGGCTTGTATGATAGGCAATAATCACCATTTGTTACCCTTGCCAGGAGAAGATTTTCAGATGTTTGAAAAAGATTTACCCGGAAATAATACTACCGGTTTTGGGGGGGCTGATATTTCTGCTTTGCCATTAGAAACCTGTGAAACAATGAATGATTCATGGGGGTATAACATTACCGACCGAAAATATAAATCGGTACCCGCGCTTATTCACTACATGGTAAAAGCAGCTGCGCATGATGCCAATTTTTTATTGAATGTAGGACCCATGCCAACGGGAAAAATTCAGCAAGAGTTTACGGATACCCTTGCAGCCATGGGAAAGTGGATGCAGAAGAATAGCAGCAGCATCTATGGAACCCGGGGCAATATTATTCCTCCGCAAGATTGGGGAGTGGTAACGGGCAAAGACAAAACCTTTTATATCCATATTTTAAAATCAACGGGGTTGCCGTATGTTTTTATACCTGGGCTAAAAGCTACAATACTCTCGGCGCAGCAACTGGTTGGTGGAAAGAAAGTTCGTTTTCAGCAGCAGGCGGAAGGCGTATTTGTTTATCTGGAAGGGATAAGTGTAGATTCAATTGATACGATTATTCAACTAAACTATTGATATATGAAATTAGTGCGTTGGGGATTGAATGGGGAAGAAAAACCCGGAATTTGGGTTGACGGAAAAATGTTGGATGTGTCTACACATATTCGGGATTATGATGCTGCCTTTTTTGCCGGGGGTGGATTGCAGCAATTAACTGCAGCCCTCGAGCGGCATTCATTTCCCGTTTTGCCGGCAAACATTCGGTTGGGTTGCCCGGTTGCCAATCCTTCAAAGATCATTTGTGTTGGTTTGAATTATGCAAAACATGCTGCTGAAACCGGCGCAGCCGTGCCCACAGAACCGATTATTTTTTTAAAAGCAACTTCTGCTATTACAGGGCCATACGACGTTATTCAGATTCCCCGTAATTCAACCAAAACCGATTGGGAAGTTGAGTTAGCCGTTGTGATAGGAAAGCGCGCCAGCTATGTAACCCATGAGACGGCTATGGATTATGTGGCGGGATATTGCCTGCACAACGATGTAAGTGAAAGAGCCTTTCAGTTAGAACGGGGAGGTACCTGGGATAAAGGAAAAGGCTGCGATAGTTTTGCTCCCCTGGGTCCGTGGATGGTAACCAAGGACGAAATTCCCAATCCACATAATCTGCGGCTCTGGCTGAAAGTGAATGAACAAACGATGCAGGATGGTAATACCGATGATTTGATTTTTGATATCCCTACATTGGTTGCTTATATTAGTTCATTTATGACGCTCTTACCAGGTGATATCATTTCAACCGGAACACCTTCTGGTGTGGGTATGGGAATAAAACCAGCACCTATTTACCTGAAGCCGGGTGATGTAGTAGAATTAGGGATTGATGGATTGGGCTGTGCACAACAAACCGTAGTAGCTGCTCATTAATATTTATATATGCAATTACAATTAACCAATAAAGTAATTATAGTAACTGGCGGAGCCCGAGGTATTGGAAGGGCTATTGTAAAATTGCTGGCCGATGAAGGGGCTATTCCGGTGATTGTGGGCCGACATGCTTCCGAAAATCAGGCATTGGTAGATGAGTTGAAGGAGGCTGGAAAAGCAGCGGGTCAGGTAACCATTGAATTAGCAGCAGTAGATCAATTGGAATCGGTTGTGGCTAACATCATTCAACAGTTTGGTAAAATAGATGGATTGGTGAATAATGCCGGTTACAATGATGGGGTAGGATTGGAGAAGGGAAATTATGCTGCATTTATGGAGAGTTTGCATAATAACCTGGTACATTATTATATGATGGCGCATTATTGTTTGCCCTGGCTAAAAAAATCAACCGGGGCGGCTATTGTAAATATTGTTTCCAAAACTGCAGAAACCGGGCAGGGAGGTACTTCTGCCTATGCCGCTGCCAATGGGGGAAGAAGTGCCTTAACCCGTGAGTGGGCAGTGGAATTACTGAAATATGGCATTCGGGTAAATGGGGTGGTTGTAGCGGAATGTTTTACACCTGCCTACCAAACCTGGATAGCTACTTTACCGGATCCGGAAAACAAATTAAAAGAAATTAATCAGCGTATACCATTGGCTAACAGAATGACTACCCCCGAAGAGCTTGCTGCTGCCGTGCTCTTTTTGCTTTCTCCCGTTTCTTCGCACACTACCGGACAGTTATTACATGTGGATGGAGGTTATGTGCATTTAGACCGTGCTTTGGCAAATGCCTAGTGGAAACCTAAAAAATTATATATTTATACCCAATAAAACATACAAAATCATGAAAAAAACAATTGGGATTGCTTTGGTTTTGTTGCTTGGCTGCAACAAGAATAGCAATCAACATTCTATTGTAGTACCCGATGTTATTCAGGCCCAAAATCGCAGAGGTAATATTACGGGCGCTATTCAATTATATGATATAGATGGGAAGTTAATACAAGATGCCAGCGGTGTTACTGTTTCCATTGAACAAAGTTCTGTTTCTACTCGAACCCAAGCTAGTGGAAAATGGACTTTAGACTCAATTCCTTTTGGAACCTATGATATTGCCATCACCAAGTCGGGGTATGGAATCGCAAGAATTATGGGTGTATATCATGCGGCTACCAATCATGGAACAACCCTTATTGGCAGATCGAGATCGATTAATCAAATTTCTACCATAGAGGTTACTGCTGTCAACACTAAAAAAACTACTGAAGTGAATCCTACCTTGGCAAGCTTAATTGCTAGTGGTATTGCAGAAGATGGTATTATTTTTGATCCTGTTTTTAATAGTCCTACTCCGGGAGAAAAGAAAATTCGTTTATTCTTTAATATAACTCCGGACGTAAGTACCACTAATTATATGGTAACAGAAAAGGAAAAATACTCAGGGAGAGCAAATGAAAGTGAAAATTTTAACTTTGGATTAAGTTGGTTTGTTTCTAATGGGTTTCAGCCCGGTCAAACGGTTTACGTGAAAGCATTTGGTGATGGATTTGCCGATGATGATTACGATGATCCCATTTCCGGACTTTCCATTTTCCCTAGTTTGGCTGCAAAAGGATCACCCGTAACATCCTTCGTGTTACCAATGAAATAATTTATTTAGTTTGAAATAGAAAAGTCATTCGCCTTGGTGAATGACTTTTTTTATTTACATTAGTTTCTGCATTTGCTTTCACCCATCCATTAACAGAGTTTATATGAGAAAATCGATTGTTTATTTTAGTTCACTACCCCTTTTGTTCGTATTGCTTTTTTTGCCACAAAGGGCTGTTTTCAGTCAAACTAATTCGGTAATCAATGAAATAATTAAGGAGGGAACGGAAAATTCTCAACTTACAAAGCTCGCCCATGAGCTGATTGATCAGATAGGGCCTCGTTTAGTAGGTACACCTCAAATGCAGCAGGCGAATGATTGGGCAGTTAACCGGTATGCGGGATGGGGAATTGATGCGCGCAATGAAGCCTGGGGTAAATGGAAAAGCTGGGAGCGTGGTATTACCCATATGGATATGTTGAGTCCGCGAACACACACGATTGAATGCACACAACTTGCCTGGAGTCCGGCAACTCCCCGAAAAGGTGTAACCGGAGAAGTGGTGGTTCTGCCCGATTTAGCCGACTCATTGGCATACAGTGCTTGGATGAAAACTGTGAAGGGTAAGTTGGTTATGATTTCTATGCCCCAGCCCACTGGAAGGCCAGATGATAATTGGCAGGAATTTGCTTTAAAGGAATCCATTGATAAAATGAAAAAAGAGCGAACTGCTTTTAGTGATGCCTGGAAAAAGCGCATTAGTAAAACGGGCTTTTCCAATAAACAATTGATACAACAATTAGAGCAAGCTGGTGCGGTTGCAATATTAACAAGTAACTGGTCGAGCGGATTTGGAGTAGATAAAATTTTCAGTGCTTCCACCAAAAAAGTTCCTACCCTGGATGTTGCATTGGAGGATTATGGATTGTTATATCGCCTAGCTGAATCTGGCACTACTCCGGTGGTAAGTTTGCAATGCACTTCCCGGCATGGCGATCCAATTCCTGTTTACAATACCTTGGCAGAGATGAAAGGGAATGAGAAGGGGGGTGAATATGTTATGTTATCGGCTCATTTTGATAGTTGGGATGGTGCTACGGGGGCTACTGATAATGGAACAGGTACTTTGATTATGATGGAGGCTATGCGTATTTTAAAGAAAGTGTATCCCAATCCCAAGCGGACTATTTTAGCAGGTCACTGGGGCAGTGAAGAACAGGGATTGAATGGATCACGTGCATTTGTAGAAGATCATCCGGAAGTGGTAGATCATTTGCAGGCATTGTTTAACCAGGATAATGGAACCGGTAGAGTAGTTAATTTGTCGGGACAAGGATTTCAGCAAGCCGGTACATTTTTAACTCGCTGGTTAGCGGCAGTTCCGGATACTATGAAGAATCGGATTAAGACTAATTTTCCGGGTGCTCCTGGTGGGGGAGGAAGTGATTTTGCTTCATTTGTTGCTGTGGGTGCACCAGGATTTTCATTGGGTGCACTCAGTTGGTCGTATTTCAATTATACTTGGCATACGAATAGGGATACCTATGATAAGATTGTGTTCGATGATTTGCGCAATAATGCCTTATTAGTAGCCATGATGGTATATATGGCTTGTGAAGATCCAGAAAAGCTTCCTAGGGATAAAGCTGTTATTCAGGGGAATGCTACTGACCGTAATGGTCAACCTATCAGAAATTGGCCACAACAGGTGAAAGCAATACGGTTGGGACCGATAGATTAATTGAATTATTTTTTGGGGGTTGGTTTTTCGGGGTATAATTTTTTAAGCGCTTCCCAGGCAGTTTGTTGTTCTGTTGGCAGGGTATTGAATGAGCTTGCATGCTGCTGCGAAAACTTTTTTGATTCGCTGATACGATCTTTAGTAACGGGGTGAGACCGCAAAAACGACCAATTTCCTTTGTCTGAATAAGCTGCCTGCAGGGCTTCCATCAATTGCGTCATCCCGGCTGGATTTACTTTGTTTTGAATCATAATCTCTTGTCCCTTCCAGTCTGCTTCGGCTTCCAGCTTTCTAGAATAGCCTAATTCACGCAAGAGATTGGCATTACCAATTAAAGTGCTTCCCAATCCATTAAAATCGCTGGTAATAATAGATAACAAATAAGAGGAAGTAATATTGGTGAGCATCATTTGCAAACTATGTCGCTGATTAACATGGGTGGCTTCATGCCCCAGTAATGCGAATAGTTCATCCGGATGCTTCATAGTGCAGATGATGCCTGAATAAACAACAATATGTCCACCTGGCAAAGCAAACGCATTTACGGTAGAGTCTTTCACCACGGCAACTGTAATAGGATATTGGTTACTCATGGAATATTGTTCCGTTATTTTTTTCACCAGTTCGGTAGCGGAACTATCTATTTCTTTATCACTCACGATAGATTCGTAAAATTCATTTCCCCATTTAATTTCCTCTTGTACAGGAATAAATTTGATTAACAATGGGGGAACTGTTTTATATCCAATAAACAACATTGCGGCAGCAGTAATAATAAAGACAAAGAACAGCGCTACGCCATTTTTTTTATAGAGTTTTTGAAACCAGCTGGTTTGTTCTGATGAGATTTTCGATAGCAGCTGTAAATACTGGGGATGTTGAACGGGTAAAACAAGGTAAGTTGTGTAAGAGGGTTGCAAATAAACAAAAGCTTGTTGTTCTAATTTTACATATCTGCATTCGGTATAGGGAAAATAAATTTCTTTGGGCTCTTCCGATTCCACATCAACGATAGAGAGCGCATCACCATACAATGAAATATGCACGGAATGGGGTATTGCTGATGAGCCATTATAATAGGCACAGGCAACACGAGTAGTCGCATCTAAAGTCATAAAGGATTATATTATAAATCCAAAGTCTAACAAATCAGCCATATCATCTCCTGTAGCATCTGTAAATTCTTCTTGTTGTTGTTCTAGTTCGTCTAACGAGATATTGCCTTCAATGGCAATATTATTGGCTACAAATCTTAGTGACCGGGTAATAGCCCAGGGTAAGCCTAATCCCAATGTAAACAGCACTAATAATAGGTTACCAACGATTAGCCTGAAAAATCCTCCAGCTGTTGCAGTTGCTTTGAAAGTTACCTGCTGATCGTTCCGATGCATACGAGTATTGTTGATAAAGAACCGGAAAATATCGCGCTGCCACCAGAAAATATAAATACCTAACGTGAAGATTGACAAGATATATCCAACTAGGTTCATAACAAAGAATTCTCCTCCTTTTCCGGCATAACTAAATTTGGCATCCCCCATCCGAATATTTTCGATGATGTAGGTTCTTAGTTTCATGTAAAACCAAGGACCATATATTCCGAATGTAATGATTGTTAATAATACACCTGAAAAGAAAAGTTTGATAAGTTCTTGCCGATCACCGGTATATCCAAAGCGGATACCTTTCCAATTTGTATTGGCCATTCTATATCGATAAGAACCATGAATAGCTAGCGGCATCAATAAAAAAAGAAAGAGGTATAAGGTTAGTAGTCCCCAAACTCGGTCAAAGGTTAAAGTGATATAAATCGAAAGGGCAATTATGATTGCCATCAAAATAAAGGCTTTGATAAATCCTTTAAACATTTGTTTTCCGGTTCCAGTAAATGCAAAAGGATGATCTTGAAGGGTAGTGTGACTATACAGGTATTGCAGGGTATTGGCTTTTGCCCAGGGGTAATATAGTCCCAAGGTTACAATTTGCAAAAGTAGGTTTACCAATTGAATTTTAAATAGCTCAAAACCTTTTCCTAAAAAGCGCAAAGCATATTGCATATATGTTGTTTTTTTATTTGTGAATGTAGTGGTTTAATTATGTAAAAAAA
>CAIUKP010000150.1 GCA_903899675.1 uncultured Bacteroidota bacterium
CCCCAATATGCGTGATTAAAACGCGCACTTCTTCACAGATAAATTCCAATACTCGCGGAAAATATTGCATCACCAATGTGTCGTCTATATTGCCATACACGCCTTTTAAGGGTTTGAAGGCGGCCAGTTTTTCGTATACTTCTATATTTCCTACATCTCCCGCATGCCAGATCTCATCCACATTGGCAAAATGATGAAATATTTTTTCATCCAAATAACTATGGGTATCCGACAGTAATCCAATACGCGTCATGCTGCTAAGATATCAACTTTTTTAAGCCATCCATTTTCAGTAACTTACTTTTATGAAGTTGGTCCGAATTTTATCGCGTTTGATTACAGTGTACATAGGCTGCCTTTTTTTAAGTGGCTGTGTAAATGCATATAAAGCCAACCATCCCGCTGGCAATAAAATAGCAACCCGCATAACCGGCAGTGCTTTTTTTGCATGGGCCAACACACAACCCCGGGCTGTTTGGGATTCTATGGCGGTTCAGCAAATTGTGTCGGGCAATTACCCTAATCATGTTTTCCGTTGGGTAACCATCCATACCCAGCTACAGGTTGACTCAGTTACTACAATTCGCGCATCTTATCAGGTTACCTCCGATTACCTGAGTATAGGAACGGATGCAGATTGGAGTCGGGTTCCTTTAACTGCAATGGCTGCGCAGCAAATAGCCGATAGCTTTCAATGTTTTTTACCTACCCGAAAAATAGTAGATGATATCTATCAAGCTGCCCGGGTAAAGCTAGCCCCCATGCCCATGTTTGCCTTCCGCGACTCGCCAGTAACCATGTATCAGCATCATCTGATTATAGAAGGATTGCGGAATGGAAAGAAAGGGTTGATTGCAGGTATTAAAAAAGATGTGGTGATTGCTTCACTGCTAACTCGATCTGCAAAGCCCAATCGAATCGCCATTTATGGTTGGCATCAATTGAACGGGAAGCCCATTCAGCCATTATATGCCGGACATGTTAACTGGTATGTTGATTATAGTCATGGTGTTCGCTTGGTAAAAAGAACTATCCAAATCAATGGTCAGCCCTATGATTATGTGCAGGTAATGCAAGATCCGGTTTTATGGAAACTAATATGTGATGAAGCGGATTGTGATGTATATCGATATACCACCCTCAACATCCATACCGCTCCTGTAAAATGACTTGGTGGTGAAGGATATGGCCGGTAAGTATTAACCCAATAGAACGAGCATTGATGGTATAATCACCTACCCCAATCTGGTTCTCCCAGCTGTGCTGTTGTATGGAATCTAATAAATAGCCGGTAGAAATTCTTACACTTTCCCATTCCAAGATGGTGTGCTGCCAGCTAACCGGAAAATTACGTGTTGCCAAAACAAATTGATCCTGGTCAAACGGCGGGAGGGTTGCTGTTTCACCACGAATAATGCACAATAATCGATAAGTGAAAACCCGCTCGGTATCCGTTAGATGTTGAATTACTTCCTGCACCGACCATTTTTCGGGTGCATACCGAAAAGTAGCTTTTTCTGCAGGAATGGATAGGATGTACTGATGAATGGCAGATTGATGCTGCCGAAAAATTTCTAACGGGTTGTTTCCACCCGCCAATCGAACATAGTTTTCTGCAAAACTGGGATAGAGTAAAGGCATAAGTGCAAGTGTGATTATTTTTTTAACCGGGTTTCCGGATTAGATTTCAATTGATTGAATTCGTCGGCAGCTTTAATCGCCTGATAGGCATTTACAATTCCCCCAGTTTTACTCAGCGATTTCCAATCGGTTGGGGTTTTATCTTTATTGATACTTGGCAAGCAGGTTTTGCTGTTTTTCGGTATGGTTACCGTTTTCTGCAAAAGTTGCACTAGTTCGGTTGTGCTGAGCGCCGGATAATAAGAACGGATTAGGGCTGCAATGCCGGCAACAATGGGTCCAGAAAAACTAGTACCGTCTAATCTGCCATAAACATTACCTCCCGGCTGAGTAGAAAATATTTTTACACCCGGGGCGAAAAAGTCAACCAAGTTGGCACTATAATTACTGAAATCAGCTGTAAGGCAATCGGTTATATGTAGGTCGCTGCTGGCACCTATGGTAAGAAAGTTACTGGCATATCTGTTCCATGCTCCCAGCCAAGGGTTGGGAAATTGGGGTTTTTCATCCAAGGATATACTTTCGTTACCCGCTGAATGTACAATCAATACATCGTGGTCTTCTGCATATTTTACGGCGCTGTCTATCCAGTTTTTATCGGGTGAGTATGATTTCCCAAAACTCATATTAATCACTTTGGCTCCATTATTCACTGCATAACGAATAGCAAGCGCAATATCTTTATCATATTCATCTCCATTGGGAACCATTCGTAAAATCATCAGTTTTACATTGTCGGCAATGCCATCTATTCCAAGCCCATTATCTCTCTCGGCCCCAATTATTCCTGCAACATGGGTGCCATGTAAAGCACTCTCGCGATCGCTCATTACATCCGGATTGCCATATAAACTGTCTAATAGATTAAAATAATCATCCTTCATAAATAAGGCCCGGTAGTCGGTGGGAGGGGTATGTCTGTCAGCAGAATCTGCTCGCATTTTATCCAATTCTGCCTTTAATTCAGATTGCAGCTTTTGGTTGGTAAAATCTTCATCCACTTCTAATAAACGAAGGAAAGTAAGGTATCCCAATTTGGCATCTTTTGCTGGCTTGCTGATGGGCACAAATTTTTCTAGTTCATCAATCGAAAAAGTATCTTTCTTCAGCTCACCCCTGATCGTTTGATCATATTTCTCCAAAGTTCGGCTGGCCATCGAAAGCATCCGCATTTGCCTTTCTTCGTCGGGATCTCCTTTCATTTCTTCCGCCGATTTTTTCCACCA
>CAIUKP010000151.1 GCA_903899675.1 uncultured Bacteroidota bacterium
CGGACGATTTGCTGAAAAAGATTCCGGGAAAGGAGGTAGGAAAAGACGGCTCCAGTAAATCGCAGGGGGAAACCGAGCAGCGGGTTTTGGTGAATGGGAAACGCTTTTTTGGCGATGACCCCAAAATGGCAACGCGTAACCTCCCCCCCGATGTAATCGACAAGATTCAGGTATTTGATGATCAGAGCGATCAGGCTAAGTTTACAGGTTTTGATGATGGAAACCGGGTAAAGACTATTAATATTACCACCAAGAAAGATATGCGCAAGGGTGCTTTTGGTAGGGTAGTTGCCGGGGTAGGCTCAGAAGGACGGTATGATGAAAGTGTAAACCTGAGTTTAGTAAAAGGCGACCGACAGGTTACTTTGTTAGGACAAGCCAATAACATCAATAAACAGAATTTCAACCAGATGAACCTCAGCGGGGGTCGTGGTGGAGGATTTGGTGGCGGTGGCGGAGGTGGAATGATGGTAACCATGGGCGGTGGCGGTGGAAGTGGAGGCGGAAGTGGTATCACCAGTGTAATGGCTGGCGGTATCAATTATCGCGATGCCTGGAGCCCCAAAGTAGATGCGTATGGAAGTTATTTTTACAATGCTCCAAAAACCTTCCTCGATCAGAATAGCAATTCACAGAATATCATCAATGCCGATTCTTCCGTTTATAATAATTCATCATCTACCTCTGATACACGAAACGAGAACCATCGTTTTACTTTTAACTTAGAAGACCGAATTGATTCGAACAATAGCCTCATCTTTAGACCCAATCTGGCAATTCAAAATGTGGTTCCCAATTCTATTTCTTCGAATGTAACTACAGCGGGCCCTAAAGGAGTTTTGATTAACCAATCTCAAACCAAAACCTCTAGCTATAACAGTGGATATAATATAAATGGTACAAGTCTTAGCCTGCGTCACCGGTTTGCCAAAAAAGGAAGAACACTTTCTTTAGAAGTAGGATTTT
The DNA here is from genome assembly GCA_903899675.1 of uncultured Bacteroidota bacterium. Lineage (GTDB taxonomy): Bacteria > Bacteroidota > Bacteroidia > Chitinophagales > Chitinophagaceae > Sediminibacterium. The sequence goes on from CAIUKP010000151.1 coordinate 967, forward strand.
CTGCCAGCGAGAACAAAGGCGATGGATACAATTATTCGGTGAACTCTTATTATAAGCCCACTTTCCGGGCCGATACAATCAACCAATATTATCGGGATACCTCAAAAACCTTGTCTGTAAATCCCTCTATTTCATTTACCGAGCCCATTGGCAAAAAGGGAAATCAGATGATTGAATTCCGATATACCTATGCCTATAGCAATACTTCTTCTCAAAACAGAACGTATAACTTTAATAATGGTACTGGCAAATTTTCTCAGTTCGATAGTTTATTCAGCAACTCGTATGATTATACTTCAACTGCCAATACGGCGAATGTGAGTTACCGAATACAAAAAGCAAAATATAACCTGAATTTTGGGAGTGGATTGCAATTCATGGATATCAATAGTTTAAACACAACTAAAAATGTATTGGTAGCCAGAAGCTTTGTGAACCTTACGCCACAGGCTAATTTCACCTATAATTTTACCAAAACATCCAATTTGCGGATGTATTATAACGGAAGAACCGGACAGCCCTCTACCGCTCAGTTACAACCTGTTGTAACTACTTCCGACTCAATTAATTTTCAGGTAGGTAATCCAGATCTTCGTCCGCAGTTTACCAATAGTATGCGCATATTGTACGCAAGCTTTGATCCTTTTTCTCAACGAATAATTTTTGCTACCATCAATGCTACCATAACCAACAATGATATTCAAAGTTCCATCACCACTTTGCCAACCGGTGGGCGAAAAACAACTTATGTGAATCTGAATGGCACGTATAATCTTTCTGGTTACTTCAATTACGGATTCCCCATTAAAAAACCAAAATCGAATCTGAATTTACAAACCAACCTTAATTATAACCAAACGCAGTCGCTATTGAATGGTATTAGCAACTACACCCGCAGCACGGTATTGGGGCAAACGGTAAAATGGACAACCAACCTGAAGAAGAATTTCGATATGAATCTGAGTACTTCCTATACTTTTAATCCGGTTCGGAATACTTTATCGCCAAACCAAAACACCAATTTTACCACCTGGAGTTTAGCTGCTGATTTTACTTTGTATTCCGATAAAGGCTGGATAATTGCGAGTGATTTTGATTTGACCAAGTATGGAAATCGTGCACCAGGTTACAATACTTCCGTGTTCTTGATAACACCTTCTATCGCTAAGCAATTTCTTAAAAATAAAGCTGGTGAGTTACGGTTAAGTTGTTTTGATGTGTTGAAACAAAACGTTAGCATCAGCAGTTCGGCCAGTGCAAACCAAATTATCAATACTCGAACCAACAATCTAACGCAGTACTTTATGCTAACCTTTACATACAATCTGCGCAGTTTTGCGGGGCAACAGCAAATGCAGCGCGGGAATATGATGCGAGGAGGCATGATGCAACCGGGAGGTGATGGAATGCGGTATCAGATGAATGGTGGCAGTATGATGGGCGGTGGCGGAAATAATCGTGGAAGAGGCGGTCTGTAAATTCTTAAAAGCCTTTGAAAGGGTACTCTGCCCATCTAAATCGTGCACGGATTTCTTTTGCGAATGGTTTAATTGAAAAAATATTGCCCAGATTCATAATTCTGTTTTACTTTTACAATTACAAAATAATCAATCTTTTCACGAACGGTGAACCCTGTATTAACACATACTATACTTTTAACCCCGGTAGGCTTTTCCGCTATCCTGCCACCGGTTTCTTCGCTCCCGCAACCTCGACGTGGATGCTGATAGGACGAGCAACTGGCACTTGCCCCTATCAGTGAACATACTCCCGGAATAAAATCATACCCATCAGGCGTTTGTTTATTTTTACTTAATCAAAGATTGTATAAGTTGGAAAGTAACATCATAATTCGTGTGGCGAGCAGCTCCGATGTTCACTATGCGCCTATCATTACCCAAGAAATGGAATCCTCCGCAAAAGCGCGTGGAACCGGAATAGCGAAGAGAAGTTCGGAATATGTGGCCAAAAAAATGGAGGAAGATAAAGCCGTAATTGCTGTGTTACCCGATGGCACCTGGGTGGGCTTTTGCTATATTGAAGCCTGGGGGCATAATTCTTTTGTAGCCAACAGTGGATTAATTGTGGCACCCGCATTCCGGAAAACCGGTGTGGCTAAACAAATTAAGCAAACCATATTCACCCTCTCTCGGAAGAAATATCCCGATGCAAAAATATTCGGACTAACCACTGGATTAGCTGTAATGAAAATAAACAGCGACCTAGGTTATGAGCCGGTAACCTATAGTGAACTTACCGACGATGAAGAATTTTGGGCCGGATGTAAAAGTTGCGTGAATTATGATATTCTGGTAAGTAAAGAGCGGAAAAATTGCATGTGCACTGCAATGTTATACGATCCAAAAGATCATTTTGAACCCGAAGAAACCTCAAAAGCTTTCTCACACAATTCTAAGCTTTGGGAGAGATTCATGAAAATCAAACAAAGTAGGCTGCTATCTATTTTTCGAAAAAAAGATTCCCATCAACCCCTCAACGATAGCCGCATCAAAACGGTGCTGCTATTTTTCATTAAAATAATGGGAAACTAATCAGCGGCTCATCCCTAAATAATTTTAAAATATTGCTATGAATTTTTCGCATTTTAAACAAGATATTGCCCCCATTGCATCCGGAACAAAAGTGGTAATTGGGTTTAGTGGCGGACTCGACACTACTTTTTGTGTAAAATACCTGACCGATGAAAAAGGATTGGAAGTGCACAGTGTTGTAGTAAATACGGGAGGGTTTAGTGAGCAGGAAGTAAACCAGATTGAACAACATGCCCATAATTTAGGTGTTACCTCACATACAACGGTGGATGCAGTGGAATCTTATTACGATCGCATCATCCGTTTTTTGATTTATGGAAATGTGTTAAAAAATAACACCTACCCCCTGAGTGTTAGTGCCGAGCGGCTCAGTCAGGCTTTGCATATTGCAGAGCACGCCAAGAAGTTGAGTGCTGCAGCAATTGTTCACGGAAGTACGGGAGCCGGTAACGACCAGGTACGATTTGATATGGTATTTCAGATACTCTTACCGGGCATACAAATTATTACTCCTATTAGAGATATGCAATTGAGCCGGGAAGCAGAAATCGAATACCTGAAAGCAAAAGGGGTAGCCATGAATTTTGAAAAAGCTGCCTACTCGATCAACAAAGGTTTGTGGGGTACCAGTGTGGGCGGCAAAGAAACCTTGCAAAGTAAGGGCCTGATTCCCGAAGCAGCTTGGCCAACACAGGTAACGGAAACAACACCTAGAGAAGTGATGCTTAGTTTTACAAAAGGCGAACTTACTGCAATCGACCAGCAAACTTTTGCTCATCCAGCACGAGCGATTCAATATTTACAATCGATTGCAGCTCCATTTGGTATAGGTAGAGATATACATGTGGGAGATACGATTATCGGCATTAAAGGTCGGGTTGGCTTTGAAGCAGCCGCTCCCATGGTTATACTAAAAGCGCACCATGCTTTAGAAAAACATGTACTTACTAAATGGCAGCTCAGCTGGAAAGACCAACTGGCGCAATTTTACGGTAACTGGCTGCATGAGGGCCAGGTGCTGGATCCGGTGATGCGAGATATAGAAGCCTATATGCTTCAATCTCAACAGCAGGTAACCGGTCAGGTATTTGTTCAGCTACAGCCCTACCACTTTCAAATTATTGGAATTGAATCACCCAACGACCTTATGAGTAGCCGATTTGGTAAGTATGGAGAAATGAATACGGGATGGACAGGTAACGATGTAAGGGGATTCACAAAAATTTTCGGCAATCAAACCGCTATCTATCATAATATTCATGCCAACGATTCGTCGGAATCATAACAGAGTAATCGTTACCAGAAAATAATTATATGCAAACAACAGCTGCTTCCGTAAAAACTTTTTATGCTGGCATCGTGGGTGGGGCCGGGTATACCGGGGGAGAATTGATCAGGCTTCTGTTAAACCACCCTGCTCTATCACTTCGTTTTGTGCATAGCAATAGTCAGGCAAACAAACCACTTTCATCGGTGCATACTGATTTGGTTGGCGAAACAGGCATGCTTTTTACCAATGAGCTTAGTACAGATATTGATGTATTGTTTCTTTGTTTAAGTCATGGAGAAGCGCGTGCATTTTTAGCCACCCATGCTATTCCCGAAAGCATAGCTATCATTGATCTGTCGCAAGATTTTCGCTGGCAGGCTTCCAATAAACATGAGGGGAGAAGTTTTGTGTATGGCCTAACTGAATTGAATCGCGAAGCCATTCGCAGTGCCCGCAATATTGCCAATCCGGGATGCTTTGCAACTGCTATTCAACTTGGGCTTCTGCCATTGGCAAAAGCCGGCATTTTAAGTGATGTGTACACAACTGGCATTACTGGCTCAACAGGCGCAGGTCAATCACTTAGTAATACTGCTCATTTTAGCTGGCGTTCGAATAATATACAGGCCTACAAAACCTTACAACATCAACATCTGCAGGAGATACAAGAAAGCCTGCAACAATTGCAAGGGCATGACGGCATGTTTGTGCATTTTGTTCCCTGGAGAGGCGATTTTACTCGAGGAATCTATTGCAGTTCTGTGTTGGATATGGGTTTGCCATTGGAAGAAGTAAAACAGGTTTACCGGGAATTTTA
>CAIUKP010000152.1 GCA_903899675.1 uncultured Bacteroidota bacterium
AATTACCGAACCGAGTATTATAGCCTGTATGCCGCCATTTTCGGGGGGATAGTTTATACTATGAAAGAATTTTTTTTACGATATCAGCGACAAATCATTTTAGACAATTTTGGAATAACGGCCCAAGATAAATTGTCGAAGGCAAAGGTTTTGGTAATTGGTGCCGGAGGATTAGGCTGTCCGATTTTACAATATTTAGTGGCTGCAGGGGTAGGAAATATTGGTATAGTAGATCATGATACCGTTTCGCTCAATAATTTACAGCGACAAATTTTATTTGGGCAACAAGACATAGGAAAGAATAAATCAATTACTGCTGTAGAAAAATTAAAACAGTTGAATGATTTAGTTTCAGCAACTGCTTTTCCTGAATATTGCAATCAGGCATTTGCCCTAGAACAGTTTATCAACTATGATATTATTGTAGATGCTACCGACAATTTTGCAAGCAGGTATTTAATTAATGATGCCTGTGTATTACTGCAAAAACCATTGGTTTTTGGAGCGGTTTCTAAATATGAGGGACAGGTAGCTGTATTTAATGTGCCAGGCATGGAACCTATGCTCAGTTACCGCGACCTATTTCCGGAACCACCCTCGGGGGATGAAGTAATGAGTTGTGCAGATGCCGGCGTTTTAGGGGTGATACCTGGAATTATAGGAACCATTCAGGCAACCGAAGTAATTAAATTAATTACAGGAATTGGAGATGTATTGGTAAACCAACTGCTCACCTATCATGCCCTATATCAACGATTTTATACCGTTACGTTAACGGAAAATCCGAAAGCAACCCATTCAGCACCCAGCAATGTTGAAGAATTTATGGCTTTAAATTATCAAGTAGTATGCAGCTAAAAAACATCTTTGTAGAAGGGGCTATTGCGCCCTCATTTATTGCAGATAGTATCACCAAACATGCCACCAAAACCAATATAGGTGCTCACAATATTTTTTTAGGTCAGGTAAGGGCCGACAGTATAAACAACAAACAAGTGATAGGGATTGAATATACCAGTAACCAACCCATGGCGCTGGAATGCATGCAGGCAATCAGAGAACAGATTTTTGAAAAATACGATTTAACCTGTATGCATGTGTACCATAGCTTAGGAAAAGTAGCAGTAGGTGAATTGTGCTTATTTGTTTTCACTTCCTCCAAACACCGTGCAACTGCTATTGAAGCCTGTACCGAATGTATAGAGAAAATAAAATCCGAATTACCCATTTGGGGGAAAGAAATATTTGAAGATGACAGTTATCAATGGAAAGAGAATAAGTAAGTTACAATAATAAAGTTTTTACTTTAGCAAATTTATATGGTAAACATCACACACAAATCGAACACCTTGCGAATAGCAGTAGCTTCTGGAACTATTCGGGTATCAAAACCGGAAACAATAGAGGCGATAAAAAACAGGAAAGTTCCCAAAGGAGATGTGTTTGAATTTAGCCGAGCGGCCGGATTATTGGCCTGTAAAAAAACATATGAAGTAGTACCGGATTGTCATCCCCTGCCCATTGAATTTGCCTCTATAGTTTTTGACATACAAGAACTCACAATAAAAATTACCGTTGAAGTACAAACCGTATATAAAACGGGCGTTGAGGTAGAATCCATGCATGGAGTAATGATTACTGCGTTAACTATCTATGATATGCTAAAGCCAATTGATAGCGATATTCAGATAACAGATATTCAACTTAACGAGAAAAAAGGGGGGGAAAACAGATCTGAACTATGCCTATCCATCAAAACTTCCCGTGGCAGTAGTTATCTGCAGCGACCGAATTAGTAAGGGAGAAGCGGAAGACATGAGCGGAGTAGTTATAGGTGAAATACTCGAAAAATTTCAATTGAGCATTGATACAGAAATAGTAATACTCGATGAAATAGAAATCATACAGCAGGAAGCAAAAAAATTAATTACAGCTGGCTATCAGTTGATCCTCTTTACCGGTGGAACCGGCTTATCTGTTCGCGATGTTACACCCGAAGCTATTCGACCCCTGTTAGATAGAGAAGTACCAGGTATTATGGAAACAGCCAGAAGTTACGGCCAACAGCGCACACCCTATGCCATGCTTAGCAGAGGAGTTGCCGGATTTGCCGGGGATAGTTTATTAATCACCCTTCCGGGCTCTCCTAAAGGAGTGGCTGAAACCATGCAGGCAATTTTCCCTCAGGTGCTACATATTTTTAGTGTAAAGAAAGGGGCTAGTCACTAGCGGCAAACTAATTACCTCTTTACCAGAAATTAGTACCCTATTTCTATTAGTTGCCTTCTGGTGAGTAAGCATTTTTTTTCAGTAACTTTACAAAAAACAACTAGGCTATGCAAGTGAAAACGATGGCAGCAAGTGTAGCTGCGGGCGAAACACCGGAAATTTTATTTTGGGTAGGATGTGCAGGTAGCTTTGATCAGCGAGCCCAAAAAGTTACCAAAGCATTTGCTACCATACTCAATCAGGTTGGCATGTCCTGGGCTATTTTGGGCAAGGAAGAAGCCTGTACCGGCGACCCGGCACGCAGAGCGGGTAATGAATTTTTATTCCAAATGATGGCCTATCAGAATATTCAAGTGTTAAATGGATATGGCATTAAAAAAATAGTCACCACTTGTCCGCATTGTTTCAACACATTAAAAAATGAATATCCCGAATTAGGCGGCAACTATGAAGTTATACATCATACCCAACTGATTCAGGAATTAATAGCTTCCGGAAAATTACGATTGCAGGGAGGGGGCAGTTTTACCGGTAAAAAAATCACGTACCACGACAGCTGTTATTTAGGTCGAGCCAATCAGGTATATGATGCCCCACGTAAAGTATTGGAAGCACTAGATGCCGAATTAATTGAAATGAAACGTTGCCGTACCAATGGACTCTGCTGCGGTGCCGGAGGGGCACAAATGTTTAAGGAAGAAGAAAAAGGGCAGGGAGGCGTGAATATTGAAAGAACTGCCGAAGCGATAGAAACCGGAGCACAATGGATAGCCGCTGCCTGTCCCTTTTGCAATACCATGCTTACCGATGGCGTTAAGCACCACGAAAAAGAAGCTTCGGTTACCGTACTGGATATTGCCGAAATGATTGCCATGAGTTTAGAAGCCCCTGAAACTGCAACAACCCATTAATATGGATAATATGATACCCGTTCACCTGATTCCATCGCACTTTGCCCCTACTTCACGGATATGGATTTACCAAAGCAGCCGACCCTTTAGCAACGAAGAATCGGTGCAAATTCAAAAAAGTATGGATGAATTTATTTCGGGTTGGACGGCTCACGGTGCAGCGGTAAAGGGTATTGGATTGATTGCATTCAACCAATTTATTATTTTGGTAGCAGATGAAAGCCATACACAGGTGAGTGGATGCAGCACCGATAGCTCGGTACATTTTATACAACAAGTGCAACAAGCATGGAATACTGATTTTTTCAATCGCCGCACCTTAGCATTTTGGATGCAGGATGAAGTACGTTTGTTGGATATGAGTGATTTACCAAGTGCAATGGAAAATCAAACCATCCACGCAGAAACGCTTTATTTTAATAATCTGGTAGCTACTTTGCAAGACTGGCGCCACCATTGGATTCAACCCATAAAAAACAGCTGGATTGCACAAAAATATCCCGGTATTGTTTCCGAAACTTCCGCAGTATAAACAGACGCATGAAATAAATGTATTTACCGGCCTTTCAATTTCTGCAAAGCGGCTTCCTGTTGCTGTTGGGTTAATTTACTTTTTAGCGTGTTCTTACTGATTTGCCAGCTGAGGGTGAGTCTAAAATTACGGGTAATACTTTCACTGTAACTTTCAATGGAAAAGTTGGTTCCATAAGTAATATTGTGATAGCGCTGAATAGCAAAGGGGTCGATGGCGAGTAAGCCCACCGTGAGTTGTTTGTGAAACATTTTACGCTGAACTCCAATACTCATATTAATATTACTTCGAGAAGTTCCTTGGGGACTTGCCCAATTGGTAAATCGGTTATTAGCTTCCAGTAAAGTAAGTGCATCCAGGGCACAACTATAATTAAGCCCTACATAAAAACTGCCACCATCCCGATATTTATACAAATTCTTTTGGGTTTCACTATACTGCTGGTAGGTATAGCCAGTGCTCAGATTCATGCGAAACTTTTTGCTGATGGTAATACCGGACCATAGGTTGATTTGATATTCTTGCTGATTGGCAATATTTTGAAAAGTAGTATAGGTTCTGCCACTATCTGCAAGTGTTCGGATGGGTTGAAATACATTTTTTACCTGATTATATCCAAGGGTTCCACTGAAGCTTATTTTTGGAATGTGATAGCTGATATTCCAATCGTACATATCGGTTAACTGGGCCTGCAAAAAAGGATTGCCAAATTTAATGTTATAGGGATCGGCATAATCGATACTGGGGTTCATTTCTGCGATACCCGGCCGGCGAATGGTTTCTCTAAAACCGAAGGCCGTATTTAATTGCCGGTTGATTTCTTTTCGGAGTGAAAATGAGGGGAGCCAGCGAACATAATCGTTTTTTGCATCCGTTGCATTTCCTTTTTGAAAAGTAAATCCATTGGCGGTATATTCCATTTGAACAGCTGTAACTAACTTCCAATTGTTCTTCCAACTCCATATCCAGCCCATGCGGGCAGTAACTATTTGCTGACGAAATAAAAAATCATTACTTAGTTTGTCCAACGGAACATCCGTAAGATCTGCCTTTCGAAGATACCCGGAGTTAAGAATATTATGAACCGTGCTTGAGGAAAGGGTGATTCCAGAAGTGAAAATATGTTTGGCGGAATCATCCAGTGGGCGGTTATAATATAAATTGGTATAACCGGTTTGTGTATACTGATCGGTAACCTGCCATTGTGTAGTATCTGCTCCGGTTGGCATCAGTTCGCCCGTTAAAAACTGTTGAAAAAAATCTCGGTCGCTGTAATTTTTATTCAGCTGTATCCCCGTAAACAATTGTAATTTTTCTGCTGGTCGCTTTCCTGTCCATTGATAAGAACCCGACAATCCATGTCCATATCCATCTCCCTGGTAGGTATTATTTCGGGTGGAGGCTTTATAGGGTTGTTCGAATCGATTGATATTGGTATACAAGATTGTATTGTGGTTATCGGCATAATTCCAGTTTCCCTGATATACAAAACTGTAGGTTTGATATTTATCTGGCGAATATTCGGCCTGAAAGCGAGCACTGGGAGACCAGCTGCGGTTTTGATAGCTCGATTGTGTATGAAGAAAATTGGTAGAGTCTGGATACATATTGCTA
>CAIUKP010000153.1 GCA_903899675.1 uncultured Bacteroidota bacterium
ACCCCAGCACCAAATGAAAACGCATGGGTTAAAATCATACCTCCCGTACCCAAATCGCGACGACGATTTTTTAGGGGGGCTACCTTATTAGGAGAACTGGCCGCATTTAATGCTGCATTTACGTCATTCTGTATAGATGCTTTGGTTCCATTATAATTTAACGCACTAAAATCAAAGGGCGAAGTGCTATCGCTTCCGGTGAGTCGGGTAGTAACATTTGCTGCCATCAAAGCATATCCCCCGAATAGGTAAATATCCCATTTGGGATTGCCTCTGTAATAACTCAACGTATTGGTAGATATAATCACATCCAGGGTTCCGGTGTAACTCTTGTTTTTATAATTGGCTGCAAATGCTCGCAGTGCTTTATTGGTATTGGCCGGAGCATATTTAGCATAGTCACCATATCCCGTAATGGCACGATAGGGAGTAGTACCCGTTAAAAAACCATCCGTTGGTGCATTGGTGCTTAAAATAGGATTGATTCCCACAGTTTGCTGATACAAAATCCCCCCTCGTAATGAAACTACATTCGACAATGCCTTGCGGGCTGTTATCCCCACCCCATATCCAAATTTAAAATTGGCAACATCGCCAATAATTCGAGAATTACCTAAACTGATACCTATTTCCCACATGCTGCGGGGCTTGGGGGGATAAGGAAATTCATTGGCCAAAAACTCAGCCCGCTGGGGCATCTTTTTATTGGCAACAACGGCGGAATCTTTCCAACTCCATCCCCAATCAGTCTGGGCCTGCACTGTTAGCTGTAACAACATAAATGTGAAAATCGAGCAAATAATTTTTTTGGCTATCATAATGAAAATTTTATTAGGTTGCCTTACTATTCAGAGATATACAAAGTTAGGTTTTTGTAGCCGGTACACGGATATTTTGACAATTTTTTCACAGGTAAAAATACCTGCTAAAGGGCAGTAATTAACGAATAACGGGCTCCGCCTGACCGATATTGCACTTATCCATAGTATATTGCAGCATAATTGCCCGATGGAGCTGGCCAAAAAAGTAATATCAGATGAACTCGCACTGTTTGAAACGCATTTTAGAGATGCCGTAAAAAGCAGGGTTTCCTTGCTGGACAGAATCATGCGTTTTATCGTAAAAAGAAAAGGCAAGCAATTGCGGCCTATGTTCGTATTACTCTGTGCCCGACTCGGAGGCCCCTTAACCGAAAGCAGCTACCGGGCCGCCTCCTTGGTTGAATTATTACACACCGCTTCTCTGGTGCACGATGATGTGGTAGACGACTCCCTGGAAAGAAGAGGCTTTTTTTCTCTCAATGCCCTATGGAAAAATAAGATTGCCGTACTGGTTGGAGATTACCTCCTGATGAAAGCCCTGCTACTGGCACTGAACAATAAAGAATACGTAATTCTCGAAACCCTCGCCGATGCTGTTAAAGTGATGAGCGAAGGAGAATTGCTGCAATTTGAAAAATCGAGAAACCTCAATTTCAGCGAAGAAGTATATTACGAAATCATTAAAGGCAAAACCGCTTCCCTCTTATCCTCTGCCTGTGCTTCCGGTGCCTCCAGCACTTTTTCCGATCCCGAGTCCATCGAAACACTGAAACAGTTTGGCGAAAAAGTGGGCATGGCTTTTCAAATTAAAGACGATTTGTTCGATTACGGAACTGCCGATATCGGCAAACCCACCGGCAACGATATCAAAGAAAAAAAACTTACCCTGCCCCTTATCTA
>CAIUKP010000154.1 GCA_903899675.1 uncultured Bacteroidota bacterium
AAGTGTAAGCCACCGGGGGGGGAGGGAGCAAATCGTACGCGAATATTGTGGTTCATATTACAAAGATACTGAGCTTCCGGTAAACGGGCTAAGGAGGAGGTAATGGTAATTGAAAAGCAGCGCATACTGGCGTATCTTTGCGGCATGTATTTGGTAAAAACACCGGGCTGGCTGCGGATGATTTATCCGAAACTGCATTGGAAAATGACAGACACGGATCAGGCAATTTACCTCACTTTTGATGATGGTCCCCATCCGTTTGCAACTCCTTTTGTATTAGATCAATTAGCCAAATATGGTGCCAGGGCCAGTTTTTTTTGTGTGGGCGAAAATGCCAAAAATAATCCCGGATTACTTGCCCGGATTCGAAACGGTGGCCATATGTTGGGCAATCATACGATGCATCATGTAAACGGTTGGAAAGTGGCAGATGAAGTTTATTTGCAGGATGTGGAAGCGGCTGCCGAGTGGCTGCCAACCGGGTGGTTTCGGCCGCCGTATGGAAGGATTCGTTTTCGGCAGGAAAAATTAATGACAAAGCAATTTCCTTCCATTAAAATAATGATGTGGGATGTGTTGAGTGGAGACTTTGATGTAAAATTAACAGGGGAGGATTGTGCAAAAAATGTAATAAAACATGCGGGAGCAGGGTCAGTGGTGGTGTTTCATGATAGTACCAAGGCTTGGGAAAGAATGCAGGTTGCCTTACCCTTGGTATTGGCTCATTTTTCAAAAGCCGGTTTTCAATTTTTGCCCTTACCTGCAACTGAACTATTCAACTCGTAACTTGCTGTTATGTTAATCGATACCCATGCACATATTTATTTACAAGAGTTGACTGCCGAAAGGGAGGGATTGATTCGTAGAGCCAGAGAAGCCGGTATTGAAAGGATTTATATGCCGGCAATTGATAGCAGTGAGATGGATGCTTTGTTGGAGATGGAAGCTAGTTATCCGGATTATTGTTATGCCATGATGGGTTTGCATCCTTGTTATGTGAAAGAAAATTATGAACAGGAGTTGGCGTTGGTGGAAACCTGGCTGGGCAAGCGAAAATTTGCCGCGGTGGGGGAGATCGGGCTGGATTATTATTGGGATAGAAGTTTTGATAGTCAGCAGCTGATTGCCTTTCAGCAGCAGATGCAGTGGGCGCTGAAATATCAGTTGCCGGTGGTAATTCATACTCGTAATGCAATGGAAACCACGATAGAAGCCGTGCAACCATTTGCCGAAAAGGGGTTGCGCGGAATTTTTCATTGTTTTAGTGGAAACGGCTTGCAAGCCCAGCAAATTACTGAAATGGGGTTTTATTTGGGAATAGGCGGTGTAGTAACCTATAAGAACAGTGGGTTGGCGGAGGCTTTAGTTGGCATATCGCCTGATTGGCTGGTATTAGAAACAGACATGCCTTATCTGGCACCGGTTCCACACCGGGGTAAAAAAAATGAAGTGGCTTATTTGCCTTTCATTGCTAATCGCCTAAGTGAAGTATGCCAGTGTTCCTTGGCGGAAATAGCTACCATTACTTCGGCAAATGCCTTGAAAATATTCGGAAAATAGCCTAGGAATTGCTAACTTTGCAGCCCCTGAAAGGGAAACAGAGAGGTGTCCGAGTGGTTGAAGGAGCACGCCTGGAAAGTGTGTATACGGGAAACCGTATCGAGGGTTCGAATCCCTTCCTCTCTGCATTTTTTCAACAGGGTAAGTTAACTTCCCCAAAAAGCTGTTTTTAATTCAGACCGAATGCGGACGATCACAATGCAGTACACTGAATCTTTAGCAATACTGCCTTTCTAGTATTCCTAGATTTACCCCTTACAAAAAAGTTTAATTATCTCTATTTTGGAAGTAAATATATGAAGGTATCATTATTTGGGATAGCTACTAGATTCCATATTTTCTGAAATCGCTCTGATAATTCCCCGCTTTGTTCAAGTTGAAAAATGGAATAAGTTGGTCCTAATTCAGCTCTTACTTCTTCTAATGAAAAGTGTTTTTCGGTTACATGGTTGTATTCGAAAATTATGAGGGGATGGCTCTGTTGGATTAATTTTCTCCCTCCTTTCATAATGTCCAACTCGGCTCCCTCGGTATCAATAAGAAATACAAATTGCTGGTTAGAAAAGTTTACAAAGTATTCATCAATTGAAGTAGATAGTAATGTAGTACCTAATTCAGTATCGTGAGTTATTCCCGATGCAGTTGAGTTTTTCGAATTAAAGTTGAATAAGATTTCTTTAGAACCATCCGCTACTGGTTTTGGAATCACCGTAGTTTTTGTAAAATTGTTAAGCTTTATGCTTTGCTCCAATACGATGTTTTGTTCCGGTTGCGGCTCAAATGCTGTAAGTTTTAGTACATTTTTATGATCAGAATAGTCAAGCAAAAATTCTCCAATATTCGCACCTATATCAACAAAATGGAAGTTATTTATATGATCATTCGCAAAAACCTTGTCTAAGAAAAGATGTGTTTCAGGCTCATTAAAATTGTTACATAATAAGCGACCATAGTTGTCTGCAATTTGATGATTGAAAAGCATTTTCTTTCCATGTAATTCAAATACAAAGTCCTTCTGAATTCTTCTTAACAAAAATCCTAAGCCAGGAATATTTATTGAAAAATAGTCGTGAAAGAAATGGTGTATTTGTGCATATATTTTTTCGATTGTAATCAAATTGTATAAGTTTTAGTTGTGAATTATTTGCTATTGTAACATATAAGTATATGAAATTACAGAAAATGGATGATTGCGATATAGTTTGTATGATTCATATAATCTTAAATTTTAATTTAATTAGTCTTGCGCTAATGTTAATTCCAAGCTAAAGCGAAATTTTCAATAAGCGGGGTATAACTTTTGTGTATCTAATCAAATGTAATCACTGATTTGAGTAACCGGATTTTCCTTTAATCTACCAAAAACCCGACCTATGAAAAAGATGTACCTCTTATTATTAAGCCTGATCACGATCGTGGTTGTGCTGGTTTCTTGTAGCAAGCGAGATAGCGTGGTGGTTGCCCCGAGTACTTCGGTTACCTTAACTGATCCTTATGCCGCCATCAAAGCAAACTTTGGTACTGAAATCAATCCGCTTAGCTGGACGAATTATGCCGGACAAACCCATCCTGCCTACATAGTAAAAGACAACGGAATCAATAATCCCATTATAAATGCAAAGGCAACCTTAGGTCGTGTTTTGTTTTACGATAAAAGCCTGAGTGTAACCAACACCGTTGCTTGTGCCAATTGTCATAAACAAGAATTTGCCTTTTCCGATTCTGCCCAGGCTAGTCAGGGCGTTTTAGGAGGTACTACCGACCGCCATTCCATGCGATTAATCAATACCCGCTTTGCCGAGGAAGTTCATTTTTTCTGGGATGAGCGTGCCGCAACCCTGGAAGCACAAACTACCCAGCCAATAGTGGCACATAATGAAATGGGATTCAGTGGGGTTTCTGGAAGAGATAACCTTACAACCCTGCTGGCTAAATTACAGGGCATCGATTATTATAAAGAGTTATTTACAGCAGTATATGGAGATGTAAATGTTACCGAACCCCGTTTACAGGAATGTTTGGCTCAATTTATCAGAAGTATCCAATCATTCGATTCCCGATTCGATAGCGGACGTGCTCAGGTAAACAACGATCGGACCAATTTTCCCAATTTTACAACTGAAGAGAATACCGGTAAATCTTTGTTTATGACTCCACCGGTTTTTGACGCCAATAGCATCCGGATAGCCGGTGGATTAGGTTGTAATGCATGTCATCGGGCGCCTGAATTTGATATTGATCCAAATTCCAGAAATAATGGGGTAATTGCCAGTATAAGTGGAGCAAATGTTGACATCTCAGTAACTAGGGCTCCCTCCTTGCGCGATGTGGTAAATGCAAGTGGCAACCCAAATGGACCAATGATGCATTCCGGGGTTATAAAAAATCTGGGAACTGTGATAGCTCACTATGCAGCGGGAATAGTGAACAATGCTAACTTGGATGCAAAGTTAAAACCCAATGGCCGCAATGTTCAGCAGTTAAACCTGCAAGCGGGAGAATCGGCAGCAATCATTGCCTTTATGAAAACCCTAACCGGAAAAAATGTGTATACCGATAAAAAGTGGGCATCACCTTTTAAGCAATAACAATTCTTCATCTATTATTTACCCTTCTATTAATTTGGCAATTCCAAAAGCACAGCCTGCCGCAATGGCACCTATAATCATCACCCGAAAAGCACCCGCAATTGGGGAGGTACCGGTAAGCTTGCTTTTGAAATAGCCAAAAATAAATAAACAGATAAGCGTTACAACCGCAGAGTATTGTAATCCGGTAATGCCATCCTGTACTAAAAAGTAAGGACTCAAAGGAATCATTCCACCAACAATATAAGAAGCCCCAATATTAAACGCACTTTTATGGGCTCTCTTGGGGTCGGGTTTTTCTAAACCTAGTTCATATTTCATCATAAAATCGGCCCATCGGTCTTTGTCTTTTATCAGTTCTTCGGTTGCCTGCTCCTGCACTTCTTTACTTAACCCCAACCCTGCAAAAAATTCCCTCACTTCTTCCCGTTCAACCTGGGGGACCTTTTCAATTTCATCATATTCTCTTCTCAGTTCACTCTGGTAGTGGTCTTGTTCGGTTTTACCAGCTAGGTATCCCCCTAAACCCATAGCAATCGATCCGGCAGCTATTTCTGCTAAGCCGGCAATAATTATCAAATGAACATCTTTGATGGCGCCACTTAATCCGGCTGCCAATGCAAAGGGAACCGTTAAACCATCCGACATACCTATAACAATATCTGTTAATGTTTCTGAGCCCTTCATATGCTCCTCGGTATGCGAATGGTGTAAATGGGTATCCATAACTGTAAAATTGAATATCAATGCTTATCTA
>CAIUKP010000155.1 GCA_903899675.1 uncultured Bacteroidota bacterium
AAGCAACCTGCACAAGAATACTACCAAGAGTTTTTCCAATACCATGCGGTTATTGTATAACTGCACCGATTCTAAAACAGGTAAATTACTGCCACTGATTGCGGATGATGTAATGAAAATTATTGAAGACAATGCTGAGTTGTTAGACAGTACTATTATTTACGACCGTGATTATGGCTTTGATTATTTTGGATTTAAAACCCTTGAAAAATCTTATCTGCTGAAATTAGATGGTGTAATTGTAGAGCGCCCTCAACACATGTATATGCGCGTTTCAATCGGCATACACAAAAACGACATCGAAAGTGCGATAAAAACTTACCACCTGATGAGTGAGCGTTGGTTTACCCATGCCACACCCACCTTGTTCAATGCCGGAACACCCAAGCCTCAGATGAGCAGCTGCTTTTTGTTAACCATGAAGGAAGATAGCATCGATGGTATCTATGATACCCTGAAGCAAACCGCTAAAATTTCTCAAAGTGCTGGTGGAATCGGATTGGCTATCCATGGCATCCGCGCTACCGGTAGTTATATTGGGGGCACCAACGGTACCAGCAACGGTATCATTCCCATGCTGAAAGTATTTAATGATACAGCTCGCTACGTAGATCAGGGCGGTGGAAAAAGAAAGGGTGCATTCGCTGTTTATCTCGAACCCTGGCATGCAGATGTTTTTGAATTTTTAGATCTCCGGAAAAACCATGGTAAAGAAGAAATGCGCGCCCGCGACCTCTTCTATGCACTCTGGATTCCCGACCTGTTTATGAAGCGCGTAGAAGCCGATGGTGATTGGAGCTTATTCTGCCCCAACGAGGCACCCGGTTTACATGAAACATGGGGAGAAAACTTTGAAACCCTTTATCAACAATACGAAGAAGAAGGACGAGCCCGTAAAACCATTAAGGCACAGGAACTGTGGTTTGCTATTTTGGAAGCCCAAATCGAAACCGGAACACCGTACCTGTTGTATAAAGATGCTGCCAATGGAAAAAGTAACCAGCAAAATCTGGGAACCATTAAGAGCTCTAACCTATGCACCGAAATTATTGAATATACCTCACCCGATGAGGTTGCTGTGTGTAACCTCGCATCTCTGGCACTGCCCCGCTATGTGATTAACGGAAAATTCGATCATGATAAGTTGTATGAAGTTACCTACGAGGCAACCAAAAATCTGAATAAAATCATCGACTATAACTATTATCCGGTTGAAGAAGCCCGTAACTCTAACATGCGTCACCGCCCAATCGGCTTAGGCGTTCAAGGGTTAGCCGATGTGTTTATTCTTCTGCGCTTGCCTTTTGAAAGCGAAGAGGCCCGCACACTTAATAAAGAAATTTTCGAAACCATCTACTTTGCAGCCATGACGGCCAGTAAAGACCTAGCTAAAATACATGGACCCTATGAAACTTATGCAGGATCACCTGTATCCAAAGCACAGTTCCAGTTCGACCTCTGGGGAGTAGAACCCACCCTGCGCTGGGATTGGTACAGCCTTAAAGCAGAAGTGCTGAAATATGGTGTGCGCAACTCTTTATTGGTTGCTCCCATGCCAACTGCTTCCACTTCTCAAATATTAGGTAACAATGAGTGCTTCGAACCCTATACCTCTAACATTTATGTGCGCCGGGTATTGAGTGGTGAATTTGTGGTGGTAAACAAACACCTTCTGAATGATCTGATTGAACTAAATCTTTGGGATGATGAAATGAAAAATCGCATCATCTCACAAAATGGCTCTATCCAAAAAATAGATGGCATTCCCGATGCTATTAAAGAAGTATTTAAAACCGTTTGGGAAATTAAACAGCGTACACTAATAGATATGGCTGCCGACCGTGGTGCATATATCTGTCAGTCACAGTCACTCAATCTGTTTGTAGATGCACCTACTACCAGCAAGTTAACTTCTATGCATTTTTATGGCTGGCGCAAGGGATTGAAAACTGGTATGTATTACCTGCGTTCTAAGGCTGCCTCACAAGCCGTACAGTTTACCGTAGAAAAGCAAGGCGGCAAATCAGTTGAGCCATTAATTGATAAGCACAATCTTTCTGTAGTAGAAGGAGGATCTGATGTAGAAAATAGTGGATTGAATGGCGGTACCTGCAGTATGGAAGACGGTTGCGTAACCTGCAGCGCATAACTTAAAAAGCATTACCATTGTGTATACAATACCTGTTCGAGTTTCGGGCAGGTATTTTTATTTTCGGGGATATAAGCCATCCACTAAGATGGTAATCATATTATTTTCTAACGCTTCCGCAGAAATTTTTTGTTTAGAGCGGTGCCAGCTTTCTATTCCGCTGATAGCATGCAAAAATATCAAAACGGCCGTTGGCGCATCAATGGGTTCAATTTCATTGGCCCGAATGCCAGTTTCTATTATGGCAGCAAAACGTTTGCGGTAAATTCTGCGCTGATTTTGAAAATTCGAAAGATAGGGATCGGATAAATGCTTCCACTCTCGATCACTTACATATACTTCTTCATAGTGGTGAACCATTTCATTAATATGAAAACGCAAGAGTTTCTCCACTTTTTCAGCTGCCGGAATTTTTTCCTGCTCCACTTCTTCAATTCTCTGCATAAAACGATTGGCCACCCCAAAGCAGAGCTCGTGCAAAAGCTCAGTTTTTGATTTGATGTGATTGTATAAACTGGCAGCTTCTACCCCAACCGATTCGGCGAGGTCGCGCATGCTGGCTGCTTTAAATCCCTTCTCGCGAAATAAAATGGCCGCCTTGGCAACAATCACTTCTTTTCGCGATACGTTGTTGTCTGTTTTAATCCTTGCCATAGCACAAATATAACAAACTAACATACGTTAGCGACAAATACGATTTTTTTTATTTTTTGGTAGTTTTTCAGCTCACTTGCTCCTTACCTCCCAATAGGTCCAATTACTAACCAATAATAAATGAATACGGTACCAATTCCTTCGCGGAAAGCCTTAATTTCGCCCCCAACTTAACTAAAATACTATGTCGTTAGTTGTTGTAGGCACCATGGCTTTTGATGCCATAGAAACACCATTCGGAAAAAGTGATAAAATTATCGGAGGGGCTGCCACCTATATCGCCTGGTGCGCGTCTTATTTCACTCCCGTGAAGCAGATTTCGGTGGTGGGAGGTGATTTTCCGGAAGTTGAACTGAAAGCCCTTGCCGACCGCCAGGTAGATCTGGAGGGGGTACAAATTAAGAAAGATGAGAAATCGTTTTTCTGGAGCGGGAAGTATCATATGGATATGAATACCCGAGATACCCTAGATACCCAACTGAATGTTTTGGCCAATTTTCAACCCGAAGTGCCCGATAGTTATCAGGATTGTGAATTTCTCATGCTCGGAAATCTGGTACCAGCTGTTCAGCGTAGTGTGATCAGTCAGTTGAAGCATCGTCCTCGTTTGATTGTGATGGATACCATGAATTTTTGGATGGAAACAGCCATGGAGGAACTAAAAGCTACCATAGCTATGGTGGATGTGTTGATGGTAAATGATAGTGAGGCCCGTCAACTAAGTGGAGATTATTCACTAGTGCGCGCGGCTGCAACCATCATGCAGATGGGTCCTAAATATGTAGTTATTAAAAAAGGGGAACACGGTGCCTTATTATTTCATGAAAACAAAGTGTTTTTCGCACCCGCCCTTCCGTTAGAAGAAGTATTTGATCCAACCGGTGCCGGTGATACTTTTGCCGGAGGTTTTATCGGGCATCTTGCACGCACCAAGGATATCTCATTCGAAAACATGAAAACTGCCATTATCATTGGTAGTGCAATGGCTTCGTATTGTGTAGAAAAATTCGGTACTCAGCGCCTGCGCGAATTGAGTAAAGAAGATATCGCTAACCGACTGAGTGATTTTGTTCAGTTGGTTAATTTTGATATTAAATTGTACTAATAGCGCGGGATCTCTGATTATTAATTTTTTTGTATCTTTGCAGTATGAATCGAATGAAACACATCAAACGCAATAAACATTTCCTCCTGGGAGCGTGCTAATCGTTTGTATATGTATATATAACCAAAGCCCTCCCTGAACCGGAGGGTTTTTTATTAACCTAAAACCAAATAACCCACTAACATGAAAGTAGCCGTAGTAGGTGCCACCGGATTAGTAGGCACAAAAATGATGCAGATTCTTGCAGAAAGAAATTTTCCCGTAACCGAGTTGATTCCGGTTGCTTCAGAAAAATCAGTAGGTGAAATGGTTTCTTTTAAAGGGAAAGAATACCCGGTTGTAAGCATGGAATCTGCCATTGCCGCCCAACCAGCCGTAGCCCTGTTTTCAGCAGGTGGCAGTACTTCCCTCGAATGGGCCCCAAAATTTGCGGAAGCCGGTATTCCGGTGATTGATAACTCCTCTGCCTGGAGAATGGATCCTGATAAAAAGCTGGTAGTGCCCGAAGTAAATGCCCAGGTGCTTACCGCTGCTGATAAAATTATTGCTAACCCCAATTGTTCTACCATTCAAATGGTGGTAGCGCTGTATCCCCTGCATCAGAAATATACCA
>CAIUKP010000156.1 GCA_903899675.1 uncultured Bacteroidota bacterium
AGTCCGCCATCATTGGCTTCTACAATGGCCCATACTCTATTAGGATCTACCGGGGAAACTGTAACCCCAATTTTTCCAACGGGCCCCTTGGCCATTCCTTCATTTATGGTGAGTTCTTTCCAGGTTGTTCCTCCATCAGTCGATTTGAATAAGCCCGAAATGCCCACATCTGCCCACATTTTATAGGGTGTTCTATATACTTCCCAAATAGTTGCATAAATGTTTTCTGGATTTTTTGGATCGATTACCAAATCTGCTGCGCCTGCTTTGTCTCCTTTATACAAAACCTTATTCCAGGTTTTTCCGCCGTCAATGGTTTTAAAAACGCCCCGCTCTTCATTCGGGCCAAATGCATGCCCCAGCACAGATACATACACAATATCTGGATTAGTAGGATGTATGCGAACGCGGGAGATGGATTGCGAATTTTGTAGGCCTATATGCTTCCAGGTTTTACCTGCATCGGTTGATTTATACATGCCATCACCTTGCATAATATTTCCTCTAAATTCTGTTTCGCCTGTTCCGATATACACTATATCTGGGTTTGATTCTGATACTGCAACCGCACCTACAGAGGAGCAGGTTATTTGTCCATCCGTAACCGGTTTCCAATTCAAGCCTCCATCAATTGTTTTCCATAAGCCACCTCCCACCGCACCAAAATAGTATTCTAGTTTTCTTTTAGAACTTCCTGCTATGCCCAATGATCTGCCTCCTCGATTGGGTCCAATATTCCGCCAGCTCATTCCTTTAAACAGTGAGTTTGAATCGGGGGAACTTTTCTGGGCAATATTCTCTGTCTTAGTCAAAACAAATACTAGTAGGATAATGGAGATTCTAATACATACATTTTTTTTCATGATAATCATATTGATGTGATAGTTATGAAACTGAGTGAGCCAGTTAATCAATTAGTTTTAGGCGTTTCTTTTTCTTTTTCCTTCATTCTGTCTACATAACTCACCCCGTCGGTAATCCACTTTTCAGCAGGCTTGCCTAATAAATAATGATCAAACCATTCCCGCTGTCTTTTCTGATAATCAATTTGATTTTCTTTCTTCGTGAAATTATGATTCTCATCAGCATATACCAACATCACAAAAGGTTTTTCCATTCTGCGCATGGTACCATACATTTCAATTCCCTGGTGCCAATCTACCGCTCCGTCTTTATCACCAAAGGTTACTAATAAAGGGGCTTTAATTTTGCTTGCATTGAACATCGGAGAGTTGCGAATATGCGCTTCTGTTCTTTCATACCAAGGGCCATCAAATCTGCCTTGACTGGTTTCAAAAATTTTCTGGTCAGGTGTGCCGCTGTTCCAATAAATAGAGAGCGACATGCTGATTAAATC
The DNA here is from genome assembly GCA_903899675.1 of uncultured Bacteroidota bacterium. Lineage (GTDB taxonomy): Bacteria > Bacteroidota > Bacteroidia > Chitinophagales > Chitinophagaceae > Sediminibacterium. Next base: position 1,358 of record CAIUKP010000156.1, read on the forward strand.
GGTTAGTGGTGCACCAGCAATGGCAGCTTTAAAAATATCTGTTTGGGTAATTGATCTTTTCTTGTCCGTGATCTAAATAGTCGATCAATTGTTCATAGGTGTCTTTCTTTCTCAAACCTGTGGCCGTGGGTCTGGACATGTTTCTCTATATATA
>CAIUKP010000157.1 GCA_903899675.1 uncultured Bacteroidota bacterium
GTAAAAAAAGGAATATCCAGATAGGGCTCATTCAAAGCTTCTGTACCTCCCATTTTTTGCATGTCTTCACTAAATTCCTCATTGGCTACCCACAACATATCATCGATGGTAACGATACCCAATAAAATATTATTATCATCAACCACCGGAAGCGCCACCCGGTTATTCATTTTAAACACCTGACTGGCATGTTCCTGATCGTCTTGTACATTGAGTGATACAACCCTGCCATCTACAATTTCCTCCATGGTTTTTTCGGGAGAAGCAAGAATTACATCGCGAATACGGATATCATCTATCAGCTCACCTTGTTCATTAATTACATAAATCACATCGATGGTTTCACTGTTCTTGGCATGTTTTCGAATGGTTTCAAAAGTATCCTGTACGGTGTTATGCTCATATACATACACATAATCCGGCGTCATCAAACGGCCTACGCTGTCTTCGGGATAGCCCAACAGTGAAAGCGTAATTTTTCTTTCTTCGGGGTCGAGTAATTTTATCAGATCGCGGATGGCGGCTTTGGGCAATTCTTCTAAAAAGTCGGTACGGTCATCGGCCGGCAATTCATTCAGCAATTCGGCGGTTTTGGCAGAAGGGAGCTCTTTTACAATATCTTTTTGCTGAGAGATGTCCAGTATCTTAAATACACTGGCAGCCCGGTGTATGGCCATATTCGCAATAATACGATCGGCATAATCGGGGTATTCATTAATCAGTTCTGCTACGTCACTGATATTTTGATCGTTTAAAAATGCACGGATCTCCAGGGTATCCTCCTTACTAATCAATGCTTCAAAACGGTCGAATAGGGATGCTTGCTCCATTTCTTCCATCATGGGTGCAATTTAATCAGTATTTCTGAGTATTCAGTCTCCGAGCTAGGGAGGCTATTTTTCGTTCCGTATCTTTAGGGTATGATACTACCCTGCTTGTTCGTGGCCCCTTCTGAAAACAGGGGGAGGGGTGTGTTTACATCCGAGCCCTTACTGGAAGCACAAGCAATTGAGATTTCTCCCGTGCTGGTTTTATCTATGGAAGAACGTAATGAGGTTGAGAAAACCCGCCTACACGATTATATTTTCGAATGGGGCAAAGAAGGAGGGGAGGCCTGTGTGGCTTGGGGGTATCTCTCTATTTACAATCATGCTGCAGAACCCAACTGCCAATACGAGATGGATTACGAACATCAACTGATCACCATCCGAACCTTGCGGCCTATTCAGGTAGGGGAAGAATTGTTTATCAATTATTTGCCGGAGGAAGGCGATATCCCACCTATTTGGTTTACCGTTCAATAACGGAATAGCCTATTCCCAATATTTAGCTCCGGTTAATCGGGCCAATTCGAGTTGCGCCAAGCATAGTTGATATTCGTATTGCAACCGGGTAAAAGAAGCCTGCTGCACCCGATTACTGGCAAGGGTGATTTCTAAATGCGTTCCTACTCCATTTTTCAACTGCTGATACGCCAATTTTTCCGCTGCCTTGGTTTGTTGAATTTGTCCTTCGGTATTTTTTATTCTTTCCTGGGCACTATTGATATCGGCTAAAGCCTGCATTAAATCTTTCTTGTACTGATTGCTCAGGGTTTCCATGGCCAGTTCTTGCTGAACAATTTGTTGTTGCTGAAATTTTTGTTGTTGTTTGGCCTTGCCTCCATTGTAAATAGGAACGGTAAAAGATAATCCAGCCAAGTAATTAAAACGAAGGTCGTTTACATACGGTACATACCCATTTCTAATACCGGCACCTGCACGCAAGCCTACCATGGGCTTATCTGCCAGTTTGCTAATAGATAGTTCTGCAGTACTCTGTTGAATCCGGTCGCGGGCAATAGAAAATTCTGGGTTCTCTTGTTGTGCCTGGGTGAGGGTGGCTAACAAATTTTGGGTGGGAACAGTAAAGTCAAAAACCTGATTGGTGGGATGGGCGGTAGTTCCGGTGGTGAATTCCATCAGGTTATATTGTTTTTGCAAAGAGTTGAGCAAATCGATGCGTCGGTTATTTTCATTGTCAATAGCCGATTGTATGGAAAGCAAATCAATCTTCAATGCAGTTCCATTAGAAACCTGTGTAGTGAGCAGGTTTTTATTTTCCTGTAGATAGGCCAGCACACTGTCTTCAATTACAACCGCTTTGCGCAGGTAGGTGATATTATAATACACAGTGGCTACCTGAAATGCCAGCTGACATTTACTATAATCAACCTGGTGTTCGGCCAGTTGTATATCTTTTTTCGATCTTTCAATGGCGGCTTTCAGTCTGCCAAAATCAAACAAAGCATAATTGGCATTTACACTGGTGGTAATATTATGCACCGGAGCAAACTGAAATTTTTCGCCGTTTATGGGCAGTTCAATTTTTGGTTGCACAAAAGTATATCCGGCATCGGCACTTACATCCGGATATTTATTTAGTTCGGTTAACTGCATTCTTTCGCGTGCAGTAACTACCGATTGTTCTTTTTCTTTAATGGCCGGAAAATAAGTAAAAGATTGCCGGATTAAGTCTTTCAGCAGGGGCTGTGCCGCAATCTGAGAAGAAGCGGACGAACAAACTAAAAGGGCTGAGAAAATAGTTAAGATTGCTTTCATATATAAACAGTTTAACGAATCAATTTTTAATGGGCATCTTCGGATGCTTTTGCGGTTGCCGCTATTTCTGCGGGTGATTGCTTTTTGGCTTTTAAAAAAACGGCAAAGGGTATCATTACCAAAAAAAATACGGTTACAAGTAGGAAGGTATCTAGGTAAGAAAGATAATAGGCTTGTCGATCAACCACCTGATTAATGGTAGCGAGGGCTTTGGAAGATGCACCGGCAACATCCCCACTACGGGCAATAATGCCCTTGGCAATGGTAGAACTTCGCTCGTAAAACATTTCCGATTCGCTGGTGATATTTTCTACTAAGTGATAGCGGTGAACGGCATAGCGAGTGGAGATATAATTATTGGCCAGTGCAATGCCAAATGCGCCGCCTAGTTGACGGATCATATTATTCAAGGCAATACCCGCTGGATAATCTTTAGGTGCCAATCCGGCCACTGCCTGATTGATGAGGGGTATCTGCACCATACTAATGCCAATAGCGCGGAACAACAGGGGGAGATAAAAATCCCATCTGCCTACATCCGGACTCAGCCGCGAATTCATCCAGGCATACAGTGCAAAAAACAGAAAGCCAATTACTACAAATGGTATAGGAGAAAAACCCTTACTCATTAGTTTTCCGATTACCGGAAAAGTTACCAGGGTTATTAGAGTAGGGGCCAGTAGGGTTAATCCCGTTTCATAGGCCGTAAAACCCAATACACGTTGGGCTAAAATGGGGAATACAAAAACCGAGGTAAACAGACCGAACCCGATTACAAATGTAAATAGGGTAGTAAATGCCAAGTTGGTATTGCCGAGTACGCGAAGATTCACTGCTGGTTGCGGGATGGTTAACTCATGCCAAATAAAGCCAATTAAACCGGTAGTGGCTACAAAGCTCGTTACTTGGATGATTCTGCTGTTGAACCAATCTTCGCTTTCCCCTCTTTCCAGCACGTATTGCAAGCAGCCAATGCCAACGGTTAATAATAAGATGCCGGTATAATCGATATGGATTTCTTTTTTGCGGGTTCCCTCGCCGGGTTTTTCTTCAATAAAGTAGATGCTTAAAAAAGTAGCGATAATGCCAATGGGGATATTGATGATAAATATCAATGGCCAGGAAGCATGGTCTATAATATATCCACCCACAGTTGGGCCTAGGGTTGGGCCCAGTACAATTCCCATTCCAAAGATACCAGCCGCAATGGGTCGGTCTTTGGGTTCGAATGTATCGAAGAGGATGGCTTGGGATGTTGACAGTAACGCTCCCCCACCAATGCCCTGAATAAACCGCCAGATAACGATTTCAACCAAGCTGCCCGATTGGGCACATAGGTAAGAAGCTACGGTAAAAAGAATCATCGAGCCGATATAGTATTTCTTTCTACCAAAGTATTCGGCTAAAAAACCGGTAAGGGGAATGATGATTACGTTTGCAATGGCATAGGCAGTAATAATCCAGCTGGTATCTTCAATATTCACTCCCAGGCTGCCACTGATATTGGTCAACGCCACATTTACAATGGAAGTGTCTATCAATTCCATGATGGCTGCCGTGATGCAGGTAAGTACGATAATAAATTTTGCAAATCCTTTAGGAGTAGCCATGGAGCGTTGGTACGTGATGATTAATTGATAGCTGCGGTTACTTCTACACTTAACCCTGCCCGTAAGAAGTTGCGGTATTTTTCCACTTCCTTGATTTTTATTTTCACCGGCACGCGTTGGGTAACTTTTACAAAGTTGCCACTGGCATTGTCGGGCGGTAATAAGGAGAATTTAGCACCGGTTGCTTCACTCAAGCTTTCAATAGTACCGGTAAGTTTCAGTTGGGGATAGGCATCCATGCTCAATTCAACCTCTTTTCCAGGAAATAATTTCCTGAGTTGGTTTTCTTTAAAGTTGGCAATTACCCAATAGGTAGTATCATTAACAATAGAAAATAAAGGCGTACCAGCCTGCACATATTGCCCGGCAGCAACATTTTTCTTGCCTATTTTTCCGGTTTGTGGGGCAAAAATTTTGGTATAACTCAGTTTCAAACGGGTTTGTTCAATCTTTGCTCTTTTGATGGCTAATACAGAGGTGGCCTTATCCACTGACGCTGTTTGCACCAATATACGGTTATTGGCTGCCGAATATTCTGTTTCACTGTTGGTCAGTTGTTGTTGAGCAGCCTGCAGATTGTATCTACTATCTTCCCATTGCTTGCGGGTAATGGCTTCTTCTTTAAACAATTGATCGTCTCTATCTGCATCCTGTTGTGCTTTTTTCAGTCGGATAGTTTGCAGGTTAATAGCACCCTTATTGGTTTGCAGGGTAACGATGGCAGTGCTTTTATTGGCATTTGCAAAAGTAACTTCCGAAATACTCTGTTGCAGGTCGGCTTCTTGCTCGGCCAGTTGGGTTTGCAGTTCGGCATCGTCTAGTTCTACGAGTAATTGTCCGGTAGCCACTGAATCGTAGTCCTTAACCAAAATGGTTTTCACATAGCCCGCCACCCGGGGTAACACGGGCGTAATTTGGGTTTCTATCTGTGCATTGTCGGTAGATTCGTGGGTCATCAGAAAGCGAATTTTCTGGTAACCAAAATAGCCGGCAATGGCCACGAGGGTTAATAGGATAACCGGCTTGAGTTTGTTTTTTTTGCTGGGAGTATTGGGTTGTGTTTCCATGAAACAGTTATGGGTTAAGGGTATGAGGTAATAAATGGGTTTGCATCATTTGATGAATGTGCTTGCGAATTCTATTTTTAAATCGGGGTTGTATAAAGGGATCGGCACTTTCGGGTAATGCCAGCATTCGGTTGCAGAGGGATTTAGACATTACCACCTGCTGAATAGTTCCAATAATGGATGCGAAGGTTAATTGGGCATCCACTTTTCGGAATTCTTTTTTTCGGATGCCGGAGTGGATAATCTTCACGATTTCTTCCACATTTTTTATCAGCACTTCCGATATATTTCGGTTTAATTCGGGGCGCACACTTACCAGCATTTCCTGCTGCATCACCTGAAAAAATGCGCGGTTATCGAGAATGCGATTTACGTAGTGAAAAATGATGTGTTCAATTTTTTCAAAGTGGGTAAGGGATTTGTTTACTTTCAGCTCATCCAACAGGTTGCGCATATACCCGGCGCGGGATTCTACCAAGGCCTCGAATAACTTCTCTTTGGAGCCGAAATAGTAGTTAACCATGGCAACATTCACTTTTGCTCTTTTTGCCAGATCTCGGATGGTAGTGCCTTCATAGCCCTTTTCTGCAAAGAGGGTAATGGCAGTTTGAATGATATGTTGCTTTTTTTGGTCCGACACGGGGTAAAACTAACTTACTGACTGAATAAAAAGATTCAGTTAACACAAAATTAAACATTTGTTTAAATTCAAACAAATGTTTAATTTTTGTCCGGATTGCGTGTCGGGAGTATTTTTTGAAACGATGGTACTGATAGGATTCGGGCTTAAAAGCAATTTTTCTATTGAGTTAGCTTTTCATTTAGAACGCGTAGTAAATGTTTTAATTTGAAACAAAAATATGTTTTGTATTCAAACAATAATTATCTTTGTACCGTTAAACAGCGAAAGATACATAGATATGAACATAAAATTGTCACAAAAGCAAATAGGTAAGCGGATAACCGGACTTCGTAAAATGAAAGGGTTGTCTCAGGAAGATTTAGCTAAAAGTGTGAAAATTTCCCGACCCTCTTTAGCTCAAATTGAGCTAGGAAACAGAAGCGTTGATATTCTTGAACTTCAACAATTGTCTTTGATTTTAGAATTTTCATTAGACGATTTTATGTCTAAGGATTTCTCCGCAAGTCAAGGGCTTGAAGACAAAGAAGAAATAAAGGCAAAGAAACAAGAAGAACGCATTTCAGTGCCAATATTACAAATCAGCAAGTTTAAAAATGTTTTATTGTATATCCTTGAAAGATGTGCAGGTAAGCCTAATGTTGGCGAAACGGTTCTTTATAAGTTGCTTTATTTCTCGGACTTCAATTATTATGAATTGTATGAGGAACATTTAACTGGTGCTAAATATCGCAAATTGCCTTTTGGACCAGTTCCGCAAAAGTTAGATACCATCATTGATCAAATGATTAAAAAAGGTCAGTTGCAAAGAGTAAAAACTGTATATCACGGTTATCCTCAAACCCGCTATTTGCCTTTAGAAAAAGCTGATTTAACTGAATTACGGGCAAGTGAAAAAGAAATTATTGATAGGGTTATAGAACAAATGAGTGATTGGTCTGCTGCTGCAATCAGCAACTATTCTCACAAGGATATGCCTTGGCTTGCTTCAAAAGAAGGAGAAGAAATCAATTATGAATTAGTTTTTTATAGAGATGCTCCTTTCTCTGTAAGAAACTATGGAGACGAAATTGAAGCACAATGACCTTTGACGAATTAAGCGAATTTAAAAAGGATTTGAAGAACCTTTTAAAAAAATACCGAACACTAAATGACGATTTAGACGTAGTTAAGCGAGTATTAGAAATCCTACCCGATGAACGACCACCGTTTAGTTTTCGTATTGATCATTTGGGTATAGAGACCTGCATAATAAAGGTTAAAAAAATTGCTTGCAAGGCATTAAAAGGAAGAGGGGTAAATTCAGGATTGCGATTAATTTATGCTCATTTTCCTGACGAACAAAAAATTACATTCATTGAATTGTATCATAAGAATGATAAGGAAAATGAAGACAAATCCAGAATACTGGAAAATTTTAAATAGGTAATTAATGGCAGAAGGTAAAAATCATGAATATTTCACTCCTGAAGTAGTTTTATTCCGCACTTAACACTTCCTGTATTTGTACATTTAGCGCCGGAATTTTATTTATTAGTACGTCCCAAACTATGGAATAGTTTACGCCTATATAATCATGGATTAGACGGTCCCGCATCCCAGCCATATTTTTCCATTGAATAGAACTCCATTTGAC
>CAIUKP010000158.1 GCA_903899675.1 uncultured Bacteroidota bacterium
AATGACCTTGGGTTTGCCTAAAGTATAATAGTGCAAAACTGGCACCCCGAATTTTTTTAGTTCCATGCTTTGATGCACCAACCATTCGGTTCCCACTTTTTCGCAATCTACCTCTGTTTTACATAGGTTAATGGCTTTAGATAATTCAGTAGGAATGTCTACATGAAAGATTCTTGGAAGTATAGATAACTGTTTCTTATTGGTCAGTGGCTTTAATCCTGGAATGATGGGTACTGTAATGCCCATATCACGACACAACTTTACAAAAGCATAAAACTTTTCGTTATCGAAAAACATCTGCGTCATAATGTACGCTGCTCCCGCATCTATTTTCTGCTTCATTCGCTCTAAATCAATTTCGAGGTTGGGTGCCTCAAAATGTTTCTCGGGATATCCAGCAACCCCAGCACAAAAATTGGTTTTACCACCATTTTTAATGTCTTCGTCTAAATAAATTCCATTATTCATGCCAGTTACCTGCGCCAATAAATCAATGGCATAATGGTTACCCCCTTTTTCAGCTTCAAAGGAAGCCTCGTTTTTGGGAGCATCTCCGCGTAACACTAACACATTGTCTATGCCTAAAAAATCCAAGTCTATCAGGGCGTCTTCCGTTTCGCGTCGGGTAAAGCCCCCACAAATAATATGGGGTACTGCATCAACCTGATAATGGTTTTTAATGGCTGCACAAATACCAACGGTACCGGGTCTTTTACGAACTTCTACTTTTTCAAAACTGCCATCCAGTTTTTTCTTAAACATGGTTTCACTTCTGTGATAGGTAACATTAATCCAAGAGGGTTGAAACTCCATGAGTGGGTCGAGATGCTCATACAATGAATGTATGGTTTTTCCCTTCAGTGGCGGAAGTACTTCGAAAGAAATCAGGGTATCTTTTGCGTTGGCTATATGGTCCGTAATCTTCATAGTAAAACCGGTTACACTGGTAAGAAATAGCAATTTTTAACAAAACGACTGCAATATACATCAACAATACTGATATCTGTAACAGTGTAATGAGCTTTGGGTTCACTGCGGTGACGAGTTTATTGCTATTTTTGCAGCAAATAATAACTGTGAACCCACGAATACATACCCATAATCTGGTTAAAAGTTACAAGGGCAGAACCGTAGTAAATCAGGTATCAGTTGAAGTAAAACAGGGAGAGATTGTAGGACTATTAGGGCCAAATGGTGCTGGCAAAACCACCACTTTTTATATGGTAGTGGGTTTAATTAAACCCGATGCCGGTTCGGTGATGTTGAATGATGAAGACATTACCCGTTTACCCATGTATAAAAGAGCCCAAATGGGAATTGGCTATCTTCCTCAAGAGGCGAGTGTTTTTAGAAAATTATCGGTGGAAGATAATATCATGGCGGTTTTAGAAATGACGAAACTTTCGAAGCAGGAAAGAAAACTCAAACTAGAAAGTTTACTCGACGAATTTAACCTGCACCAGGTGAGAAAAAACAACGGCGATAGTTTGAGCGGTGGCGAACGCCGAAGAACAGAAATTGCAAGGGCCCTTGCCGTAAATCCAAAATTCATATTGCTGGATGAGCCTTTTGCAGGCGTAGATCCAATTGCAGTGGAAGATATTCAGAGTGTGGTTGCCCGATTGAAATATAAAAATATCGGCATCTTGATTACCGACCATAATGTGAATGAAACCCTCTCTATCTGCGACAGAGCCTATTTGCTGATTGAAGGAAAAATTTTCAAGCATGGAACAGCAGAAGAATTGGCAGATGACGAACAGGTAAGAAGACTTTATTTAGGTACCAATTTTGAATTGCGCCGTAAAGAATGGATTATTGAAATGGGCAAAGAAGCTCCTACTTCCCTTGTCTGATAATCTGGGATTCTCATTCCGCTTTTCGATAATTCAATTCCATTGCTTATTTTTCCGGTGTAATGAAACTACTGAGTCCTGCCATATCAAGACTAGCTAGGTTTAGAAACTGGCATATTGATCAGTGGATTGAACAGCCCATTGATACCCAGCGGGAAGTGCTGCAAGACCTGGTAACTCATGGTCAATACACCGAATTTGGCAGAAAATACGGACTGGAAAATATCTTTACCATCCGTCAATTTAAAGAGCGCGTTCCGATTCACGACTATGAAATGCTAAAACCCTACATCGAACGGATGATGCAAGGTGAAGAAAACCTATTGTGGAATACCCCCATCAGCTGGTTTGCCAAAAGCAGCGGAACAACCAATGATAAAAGCAAGTTTATTCCAGTTTCCCAAGAAAGTTTAGAAGACGGTCATTTTCAGGCATCCAAAGATGTGCTGAGCCTTTTTTATCGAAAACAGGAAAACAGTGATTTATTAACCGGCAAAGGATTAATCGTTGGTGGCAGTCACCAAATCAGTCAGCTGAATGAAGAAATACAATTCGGCGATTTAAGTGCGGTTTTGTTACAGAATACCCCTATCTGGGCTAACTGGATTAGAACACCGGACTTATCCATTGCATTAATGGACGAATGGGAAACAAAAATTGAGCGGCTGGCGGAGGCAACTATTCGGGAAGACGTTACCTCTATTGCAGGAGTTCCTACTTGGACCCTCTTATTAATCAGAAGAATATTAGAAATAACGGGAAAGCAACAGCTCAAGGAGGTTTGGCCCCAATTGGAATTATATATACATGGAGGGGTATCGTTTACCCCCTATCGCGAACAGTTTGAGCAACTGATAGGTGATGGATGTAAGTACCTTGAAATTTATAATGCCAGTGAAGGATTTTTTGCTGCTCAAGACGACCTGTCTACTGAGGGCATGTTATTATTTCTGAATCATGGTATTTTTTATGAGTTTATGCCAATGGAGGAATATGGAAAAACCCAACCAATCACCGTTGGATTGAATGAAGTAGTATTGGGAAAAACCTATGCCCCCGTTATCAGCACCAATGGAGGCCTTTGGCGTTACCTTATAGGCGATACCATTCGTTTTACGAATTTATTCCCATTTCGCATAATCGTAAATGGAAGGCTCAAACAATATATGAATGCCTTTGGAGAAGAAGTAATTGCCGACAATGCCGATAAAGCCATTCAACAGGCCTGTGCGGCAACCGGAGCCATTGTGAGCGACTATACCGCTGCTCCCGTTTATTTTAGTGAACAAGGCAATGGGGCCCATGAGTGGTTGATAGAATTTGTAACTCCGCCGGCAGATATCACCGAATTCACCCAATTATTAGATACCTCCCTGCAACAAATTAACAGCGACTATGAGGCAAAACGCCACAAGAGTATTGCCCTTCGAATGCCCACTGTTCGGCAATTGCCGGCTGGATTATTCAATCGTTGGCTTAAAAGCAAGGGCAAACTAGGTGGCCAGCATAAAGTACCCCGACTATCGAATGAACGGCAATACATCAATGAAATTTTGCAGCTCTTGGAACAGGAAATTCAAGTGCCGTAAGCACCCGGAACTCAACCATTTCAATTACTTTTATACGCAAAAAAATAAGAAATGAAATTACTAGAAGGAAAAGTGTCGATTGTAACTGGAGCTGCTCGCGGAATTGGTGCAGCTATTGCACTTAAATTAGCAGAACAGGGAAGCAATTTAGTAGTAACCTATGTAAGCAACAACAGTGCAGATAAAGCGGCTCAGCTTGGCAAAGAAATAGAGGCACTGGGTGTTCAGGTGCTGGTTCGGCAAAGCAATGCAGGTGATTTTGCCAGCTGCGAACAACTGGTGCAAGATACCTTGCAAACCTTTGGAAAAATAGATGTTTGTGTAAATAATGCCGGCATATCAAAAGATAATTTGTTGATGCGGATGACGGAGGAGCAATGGGATGAAGTAATGATGATCAACCTGAAAAGCATTTACAATATGACGAAGCAGGTGATTAAACCCATGATGAAAGCGCGAAGTGGAAGTATCATCAACATGAGTTCCATTGTAGGGGTTCGGGGAAATGCGGGACAGAGCAGTTATGCGGCAAGCAAAGCGGGTATAATTGGATTTACCAAATCAATCGCCCTCGAACTGGGCAGCAGAAATATTCGCTGTAATGCAATTGCTCCGGGCTTTGTAGAAACCGATATGACGCACTATTTAAAAGAAGGCGCGGCAGCTACCGAGTTTCTGAAAAAAATTCCACTCGGCAGATTTGGATCAGCCAATGAAATTGCCGACACTACCCTTTTTCTGGCCAGTGATATGAGTTCGTATATTACCGGACAGGTAATTAGTACCTGTGGCGGATTAAATATTTAATACATTACGTACCGATATCTTTTTATCTTGCCCTATATTTACCTGCATGCTATTCAATATTCAATTCAGGGCTAAACAATTGTTCACGGGTTTCCTAATATTGCTGTTCAGTGTACAATTCGCGCCTGTTAATGACTATCAATTGAACTGTTGGCAAAGTGACGGGCAAGAACAGATAAATGATGAGGCAATAGATGGCGAACTGGCCATTTCTTTTGATACCGCTTTGTTGTTGCAGGAAGGTTATCACCTAATGACCCAAATAAAAAACAAACTTTCAATTGCAAGAGAAAATGCCAGGCTAAAAATTCCCGAAAATCATGCCGGTGAAATACATCTTCCCCCTCCCAACACAAATAAGTTTTAACCAAGGGAATCTCTGATTTATTAACTTATTTCTCTTTTCATGACAGCTATTTTTAAATCAATCGGCAAAGACTTGCCGGCGTCACTTGTTGTAACATTGGTGGCTTTGCCGCTTTGTTTGGGTATTGCCCTCGCATCGGGGGCCACTTTATTTTCGGGAATTATTGCAGGAATTGTAGGAGGTATTGTTACCGGGTTGCTGAGTGGCTCACAATTAAGTGTGAGTGGACCAGCAGCCGGGCTTACCACCATTGTGGCTTTAGCAATTACGAGGGTTCAAGTGTACGAAGCCTTTTTACTTGCCGTGATGCTGGCAGGAGCCATTCAAATCGTATTGGGCTTTGTAAAAGCAGGTATTATTGGTGATTACGTTCCTAATTCTGTAATTAAGGGTATGATGGCCGCTATTGGCATCATTCTGATTATGAAACAGCTACCCCACCTGATTGGGTATGATGCTAATTTTGAAGGGGATGAAAATTTTATACAGCCTAATCAGGAAAATACTTTTACCGCTATCCGAAATGCCATCAACTACATAACACCTACCGCTGCCATTACCGGTATCCTTTCCATTGCTTTGTTACGGTTTTGGGAAACAAGTTATATCAAAAAAAATCAGCTGCTGAAGCTGATTCCTGGTCCACTGCTGGCCGTAATCGCCGGGGTAGTAATCAACCAATGGCTTGCGGCCCCCTTACATTTAGAAGTACTGGAAAAGAAACACCTGGTTACCTTACCGGTTGCCGACAGTTTAACTTCTTTCTTTTCATTTTTTGTGTTCCCTGATTGGCAATATATAACCAAACAGGAGGTTTGGATATCCGCCGGCACTATTGCAATCGTTGCCAGCTTGGAAACCTTATTAGGCATTGAAGCTGTTGACAAACTAGATCCGCTTAAGCGCATCACACCCACCAACAGAGAGCTGAAGGCTCAGGGAATCGGAAATTTGGTGTCTGGATTCTTCGGGGGACTGCCCATCACTTCGGTGGTTGTTAGAAGTTCAGCCAACGTTAGCGCAGGAGCTCAAACCAAATTATCAACTATACTTCATGGTATTTTCTTATTGCTAAGTGTGATTTTTATCCCCGGATTACTAAATAAAATACCCCTCTCAGCACTGGCAGCTGTATTGATTTTTACAGGCTACAAACTGGCAAAGGTTTCGCTCTTCAGAGCCTTCTTTAAAAAAGGTTGGGACCAGTTTATCCCATTTGTAATAACAATTGTGGCCATATTACTAAGCGACCTGCTGATTGGCATAGTAGTGGGAATTCTGGTAGGCTTATTTTTTGTGCTGTATAGTAATTTTCACTCCTCCGTTGTTTTTGTAACCGACCAAAATAATTATCTGCTCCGACTCCGAAAAGATGTATCTTTTTTAAATAAACCCATCATAAAAACAAAGTTAGATTTAATTCCCCCGGATTCTTCCGCAATGATTGATGCCAGCCGGGCAGATTATATTGACAAAGATGTAATTGATGAAATCAATCAGTTTCTAGAGCATGCTGCTTTGCTCAGAATCAGGGTGGAAGTGAAAAAAAATGATTACAATGTTAATCATCAACTAATCAATCAGCCAGCCATTTTGCCAGATACCCAAAGCATCAAAGCTTTATAAATAAAAAATTTATCATTACTAAAAAACCAATCTACATGAAATCATATCAGAAACTATTACTAGAGAATAAAGCTTGGGCGCAAGAGAAAGTAGAAGACGATACCGATTATTTTAACCGGTTAAGCAAAATACAAACGCCTGAATTTCTTTGGATTGGTTGTAGCGATAGCAGGGTTCCAGCTAATGAAATTACCAATACCCAGCCCGGAGAAATATTCGTGCACAGAAATATTGCCAATCTGGTTGTACATACGGATGTTAACCTACTGAGCGTGCTCGATTACGCTGTTACTTACCTAAAAGTGAAACACGTGATTGTTTGTGGCCATTATGGCTGCGGTGGGGTGAAAGCTGCTATGACGAACCACGATTTTAAACAGGTGCTCAATATGTGGCTGAGAAATATAAAAGATGTTTACCGTTTGCACAGGGATGAGCTTGAAGCCATTCAGGAAGAGGAACCCCGTTTCGATAGACTGGTAGAACTAAATGTTATAGAGCAGGTGCAACACCTAGCAAAAACCTCCATTATACAAAGGGCATGGCAAAAAGAAAGCTTCCCGCATATACATGGTTGGGTGTATGGCCTGAAAGATGGACTGATAAAACCGGTTTTTGAAATGGCTGCCGGTACTTCTATTGACCCATTATATCAATATGACGATTTGTAAACAAAAAGCTTATTTATATCAATTAAAAGTATATACATCTTTAATTGATATTCAAATAGAAACAAAAAATCCCGCCCAAAAATGGGCGGGATTGCAGTTGGTTGTTGGTTGTAGAGAAACAAAACCCCACTAATTAGACAACCTTTTATCGATTTCGCTGCAAAGCTTTAAAAAAATTTCTTCCACGGAGCCTTCTCCTTTAATTTCAACCACTTTGTCAAATTTCCGGTAATAGTCAGCCACCACGGATGTTTTCTTATGGTATTCTACAATTCGGGCTCGAACTACCTCTTCGCTGTTATCGTCACTTCTTCCACTGGTAAGCCCGCGATTGAGCAAACGCTTCACCAATTCTTCTTCGCTCACTTCCATAGCGAGCACTACCCCAATAGAAGTTTTTTTCAGCTCCAATAGTTTATCCAGTGCTTCACTTTGGGCAACTGTGCGGGGAAACCCATCAAATAAAAACCCCTTTGCCTGAGGATTATGATCTAATGCAGAGGCTATCATGCCTACCACAACTGCATCCGGTACCAGTTCGCCCCTGTCCATAATAGCTTTTGCTTCCATTCCCAACGCAGTTTTACGACTAATTTCAGACCGTAAAAGATCGCCGGTTGATAAATGTATAAGCCCATATTGATCAACCAATTGGGCGCTTTGAGTACCCTTACCGCTGCCGGGAGGGCCAAACAGAATAATATTAAACATATCCCTCCAATAATTATAATTTCAACAAATATAAGCGCTTGACTGTTAAATTCCTCTAACAAACCGCTGGCATTGCGAATGAATTTATACTTTTATATTATCAAATGAACATTCTCTCCACTCTCTCCGTTATCCTTTAATATGCCAAAGCGAATGCTAACAAAAATATTATTTCCCCTTTTGTTTGTACTGAATTCCTGTTCAGCACAACCCACTCAAACAACACCACCTATGGATAATTCCAAAAACAACCATCCAGCATACTCGAGAACTGATACCAGTAAAGTTGCGCTTTCGGCCGGAGAATGGAAAAAAATTCTCTCTCCTGAACTTTACAATATAGCCCGTGAAAAAGGTACAGAAAGGCCTTATACCAGTATCTGGGAAAAACATACAGACAAAGGCACCTATTATTGTGCTGCTTGCGGCAATGCACTTTTTCAAAGCGATACTAAATTTGAAAGCGGCTGCGGTTGGCCGAGTTTCTATGCCCCCATCAGCAAAACCTCCATTCTTTATTTGCCCGATAATACACATGGGATGACACGCACCGAAGTTCAATGCGGTAGATGCAAATCTCATCTCGGACACGTTTTCGAGGACGGTCCACCCCCTACCGGACTTAGGTATTGCATCAACGGTGTAATCCTTGATTTTGAAAAAGCCAAGGAAACCGAAAAAAAGTACCAGCAAAAAAATGAATGATAATTTTATATCATTTGTTGTTGCATAAAAACTGCCGGAACCTTCCAATTCCGGCAGTTTATTTTGGTATATCGCCAATAATTACTGAATTTCCGTTCCTCAAAATTCCAACATGAAAAAATACCTGTTGCTTGCCCTCGGATTATTACCCTGCATTTTGTTTGCTCAAACATTAGACATTAATAAACATTTCTCTAACCTAAAGCCTCGGAATATTGGTCCGGCCGGCATGAGTGGTCGGGTAACTGCTATTGATGCGGTGTGGAGCAATCCCAATATAATTTATCTAGGTACCGCCAGTGGGGGTGTTTGGAAAACCGAGAATGGAGGTGGAAGTTGGGCGCCCATGTTTGATGAACAATCGATTCAGAATATAGGTTCGGTAGCCATCACCCAATCTAATCCCAACGTCGTTTGGGCAGGAACTGGGGAGGGGAATCCTCGTAACTCGGTTAGCTTAGGCGAGGGAATGTATAAAAGTTTAGACGGCGGTAAAACCTGGAAATGCATGGGCTTGCAAAAAACCCGTAACATCCATCGGATACTGATTGATCCTAATAATCCGGATGTGGTTTATGCCGGCGTAATGGGAAATCCATTTGCACCCCATCCCGAAAGAGGGGTTTATAAAACTACGGATGGAGGAGAAAACTGGAAACTGATTTTGCATACCAACGATACCAGTGGGGTGGGTGATATGGTAATGGATCCTACCAATCCCAATAAAATATTGGTAAATATGTATCAACACCTCCGCACGCCCTGGAGTTTGCAAGGAGGAGGCAGTGGCAGTGGATTGTATGTAACCTATGATGGCGGCAAAAACTTTAAAAAATTAGGCAAAGCCGAGGGGCTCCCTGCAGGCAATTTGGGAAGAATT
>CAIUKP010000159.1 GCA_903899675.1 uncultured Bacteroidota bacterium
ATCGGAAGCCACTTCCAACTCGTTTACATTTTTCACCATAACACCCAGAATATAAGAAGCAGAGATGTTTTGGAAATGGCGAATATTGGTATAGGAAGTAAACACCATATCATCTTGTCGCAGCATAGCACTGGAACCTTTGCTTTTTAATAAACCGATAATGCGGTAGGGCATACTGCCAATTCGAATGATTTTATCGAGACACCGATCTGGATTACCGGCACCGAATAATTTAGTAGCCACATTACTGCCGATAATGCAAACGTTTCGACCACTTTGAATATCGAGATTATTTAGATTACGACCAGCGGCAATAGTATACCCATTTACGGTTAGGTACTGATCATCTCCTCCCCAAACAGTTATTTGCGGATTGGTTTTCTTTTCCTGATAGTGCAATTCCTGTGCCCCGGGTCCACGCCGGTAAATACTTACCACAGATCCGGGAAACTGAAAATTACCCTTAAATCTTTCCGCCTCATCTTTTAAAATGGGCTTTCCCATGTTCGATTTCTTTTCTTTCAAACCCCGGGTAGATTTTTTTACTTCTCCATTCCCATTATTGAAGCCCATGCGTAATTCTTTGAATCGGATACTGAAGGCATTGGCACCCATAGAAGAGAAACTTTCTTTCAGGCTCTGATTCATTGCCTCTATGGCTGTAATAATACCAATTAACGCCATAATACCAAATGCAATAATGGCAATGGTAATAGCAGACCGTAATTTATTGCCCCGAACGGTTCGCCAGGCTAATGAAAATGAATCAGAAATGGTCATGCAACTACAGTTATTTCAGTGAAAACACAAAGTTACTGCCATCCATTCGCAAAGCAGAGAAACGACCCCAAAAATGTGAGGAGCGGTTAAAAATAGAAGAAATTGAGCAGTAGGTTAGGGAAGAGTCCTAACAGAATGATCATAACAGCCACCCCAAATAAGGTAAACTGAAATGCCTTCGTGATGGGTTGATTAAAGGAAGGAGCACCGGATTTGAAGTACATCGCCTGTATTACCCGGAAGTAATAATACACACTTACAGCGGCAAGCAGCACAGCTACGATTACCAACCAAAAAATACCTCCAGCCTTTATGGCTGCCGACAACATATAATATTTGGCAAAAAATCCGCCCGTTAAAGGGATGCCGGCTAAAGACAGTAAACAGATGGCAGTGGAAAATGCCAGTAAAGGATACTCGGTTGCCAACCCATTAAATCCATCGAGAGAATAATCTTTCAGTTTAATGAGTACTGCAAAAATTCCAATGGTTGCCAAACTATAAGAAAATGCATACAACAAGATTCCTTCTTTCGATAAATCGTTGTTGCCATAAAGCGCAAACAACATAAAGCCTGCCTGGGCAATACTAGAATAGGCCAGCATGCGCTTTACACTTTGCTGAAATACTGCGGTTATGTTTCCAATCAGCAGGGTAATCAAAATTACAAAGGGTACTAGTATATTCCAGCTATCTCCCAGCACTGCAGTATGGGCATCGAACAATTTAATAAAGGCAAAAAATCCGGCAGACTTTACAATGGTTGCCATAAAGGAAGTGAAAACAGCCGGGGCACCATCATACACGTCGGGCGTCCAAAAATGAAAAGGAGCCGCTGAAACTTTAAAACACATCGACACAAAAAGCAATATCATTCCACCTACCTCTAAAAAAGAAGGGCGAACAGCCAATCCGGTAGAGGGTGCCAATGAAATTCCTCCGGCTATACCAAATTTTCCGGTAGCCCCATAGATAAGCGCAATACCCATCAGCATAATGCCGGTGGAAAATGAGCCCATTAAAAAATATTTCAGAGAAGCCTCGTTGCTTTTAAGGTTGCGCTTATCCGCTCCGGTAAGAATATACAAGGGAATCGTCATGATTTCAATACCCAGAAACAACATCAACAGCCCATTGAAAGCAGTAAGGATGCTTACCCCGGTTAAAACAAAAAACAATAAGGCATAATACTCGGCAGCATGCACCCCAGTATTTTCGATGTCTTTTCCACTTAATACAACATACAATAAAGTAGCAAAGATGGCGATGGCATTAAAAAACAAACCAATGGAATCGAAATGCAGTGCACCCAGTGTGTCCAATTTAATTACCCAGATACCATAGGCATGTAAACAATTAATAAATAGTAACAGCACTAATCCCAATACGGATAAGCCAGTAATTGTTTTTTTGTTTTGGGTAACAATTCCACTAAACATCATAACTACTCCCCACAGTGCCGAAAAAATAATTGCATTCATACGAGTAAATATTGCTTTGCAGGAACGAGTCCCGTAAATAATTTAATTAGTGTTTCGTGATAAGAGCCTGAACCGTATCGTTGGTTAAATCAATTAATGGCTGCGGATAAACGCCCCCTACAATTACCAGAACAACTAATACAAACAGTGCCCACTTAGCCGTTGCAGGAATATCGGTAGCCGTTTCAGTAGTTGGGTTGAGTGGTCCGTATAAAACTTTTTGTATCATACGCAAAGTATATACTGCTGCCAGAATGATGCTGATTCCGGCAACCCCTGCCCACACCATATTGTAGCGGAATAAACCATTAAACATCATAAACTCACCGATAAATGAATTGGTAAGGGGCAATGCCACATTGGCAAGGCCCATAATTACCAATAATATTGCCAGCGTTGGCGCTTTCTGAGCCAAACCGCCCATCTCACTCAACAAACGGGTGCCCAATTGCTTTTCAATTGCATCGGCAATAATCCATAGTCCTATTACATTAATGCCATGACTAAACATTTGTATCATCACGCCCTGATAGGCACTGGGTTGGGCCGTAAACAAGGCAGCACACATTAAACCGATATGGGCAATTGAAGAGTAGGCAATCAGGCGCTTTAGGTTATTTTGCTGCATAGCAATAAATGAAGCATACAATATTCCAATAACAGAAAAAGCAATGATTACATCAGAATAAAGAGCCGATGATTGAGGATACACGGGCAGTAGCCAGCGAACCACGGCATACAGTCCCATTTTTACCATAATACCGCTCATTACCATGGTAACTGCAGTAGGAGATTCCTCATAGGCATCGGGCTGCCAGGTATGTAGGGGGAAAATGGGCATCTTAATGGCAAATGCGATAAAGAAAAGCCAGAACAACCCATTACGCTGAGTTTCAGAGAGCGCTGCTTTTGTAAGCGCCTCTATTGCAAAACTTGCGCCCGGCGAGTGATAAGACAAATAGATGATTCCGGTTAACATTAACAGCGAACCCAAAAATGTATAGATGAAAAATTTAAAGGTTACAGCAATTCTTCTTTCCCCTCCCCAAATAGAACAGAGAAAATACACCGGTATTAATGCCAGTTCCCAGAAAAAATAAAATACCAAGGCATCGGCTGCCAGAAAAACACCCATCAATCCGGCCTGACTTAACAACATCCATCCAAAAAATGCAGGGGCGGATTTGGTTTCCTGCCGGAAGATTGCCAAGAAAATCATAGGAAAAGAAATGCCAGTAAGTAAACAGAGCATTTTACTCATCCCATCCATTTCTAAAGTAAAACGGGAGCCCATCACCGGAAGCCAGGCTATATCAAAACGCAATGCCGATGCAGGGGTGCAGCATACCGACCAACCTGCAACCACAAGCGTGGCTACAGCAGATAGTAAAGCAATTTTTTTAGCCGAGTCTGCAGTAGAAAAGGCAAAAGTAATTAAGCCTGTAATCAGCGGAATTAAAATGAGTAATACTGGAATCATATCTTTTCTTTAACGGTATCGTCGCTTACTAAAAAATGTTGTGTAACAATTTCATCAGGGAAGTGTCATTGAACCAGATGATAAAAAATACCACCATGGATAATACCATGATGAGCAAATAATTTCCCACCTGCCCACTCTGCACCAGTCTGATTTGCCTGCTGCCATAATGAACTAATTTACCAACTCCATTCACCAATCCATCTATGCCGCTTTTTTCAATTACATTTTTCAAGAGGTCGGCAAAAGACTGCAAAGGTTTTACAATAGCATTGTCGTAGATTTCATCCACGTACCATTTATTTTCAAGTATGCCAGCCAAACCTGTTGCTGCTTCGGTATCAACTTTTGCGCGCAATGAGCTTCGGATGGCTAGAACAATTGCAAGGATAATTGCAATGGTAGCTCCGCCAGTCATCATCCATTCTTGCGAATGGGTAAGATGCGCGTGTTCGGTAGCCAAAGTAGTTGATCCGGCAAATATTGGCGCCAGCAAGGATTCTAAGCGGTGGGCATTCGGAAGTATCCACTCCGGAAATCCAATCCATCCGCCTACTACCGACAGAATGCCTAATATCCATAAGGGAACGGTCATTTGCCAGGGACTCTCATGAACCGGATGATGATCATCTTCGTGAAACCTTGCTTCGCCTAAAAAAGTTAGGGTATAGAGGCGGAACATATAGAAGGCCGTCATCAGTGCACCCGCCAAACCAAGTATATAATAAATGGGGCTAGCCTGAAAAGCGGCTGCCAGTATCTCATCTTTTGAGAAGAAACCAGAAAGTGGTGGAATACCGGCAATTGCCAAACATCCCAGTAAAAAAGTCAAGTGGGTATGGGGCAAGCGCTTGCTCAATCCGCCCATTTTACGGATATCCTGTTCGTGGTGCATGGCGTGAATTACCGATCCCGCACCCAGGAATAAGAGGGCTTTGAAAAAAGCGTGCGTCATCACATGAAATACTGCACCGGTATATGCCCCCACGCCCAATCCGAGAAACATATATCCCAACTGACTAACGGTTGAATAGGCCAGCACTTTTTTAATATCATTTTGCCGTAAAGCAATGGTGGCTGCAAATAAAGCGGTAGCCAATCCTGTGATTGCAACTACGCACTGGGCAAACGGCGCCATTGTGTATAGCAGATTGGTGCGGGCTATCATATAAATACCCGCAGTAACCATAGTGGCAGCGTGTATCAGTGCAGAGACGGGCGTAGGACCTGCCATTGCATCGGGCAGCCAGGTATATAAAGGGATTTGAGCACTCTTACCCATCGCGCCCACAAATAATAAAAGGGTGATGGCAGTGATATCTGAAGCACTCAACTTATTTACTCCCGCAAATACCTGCGCATATTCTGTAGTGCCCAATTTGCTGATGATCCAAAATATAGCCAACAAAAATCCTAAATCACCAATTCGGTTCATCACAAAAGCTTTACGGGCAGCATAGTTGTATTCGTTGTTTTTAAACCAGTATCCAATTAACAGATAAGAACAAAGGCCTACCCCCTCCCATCCGATAAACATGATTACAAATCCAGAACCCAGCACCAGCAGTAGCATGGAGAAAATAAATAAATTGAGGTATGCAAAATAACGTGCAAAATGTGGGGCTGATTCTTCGTGCATATAAGCAGTGGAATACAAATGTATCAGGGTACCAATGCCGGTAATAATTAATAAGAAAAGGGCCGACAAAGCATCTACCTGAAAAGCAAAGGGTACAGATAAATCGGTTGTTTGAAAAAGATAAAAGAGGGTATCAACACCGCCACCGCCATTCAAAACCTGCATGAACAAGCGAACGCTTACCAAAAAGGATAATAAAACAGCCCCGGTACCAATCGTTCCAATACTGGATTTAGAGAGCTGATTTCTTCCCAGGCCGTTGATTAAAAAACCCAACAGTGGAAAAAGGGGTACTAAAAAAACTAAATGACTCATAAGTTTACGCTCTTTTATTCATTGAATAACTTCGTTTCGAGGGCGACTAATTTTTCAATCGGTTGAGAAAATTAATATCAACAGAATGAATATTCCGGTACATCATCACAATAATGGCCAGTCCCACACTCACTTCTGCCGCAGCCACTACCATAATAAAAAACACAAAAATTTGTCCATCGCCGCCTACAGTTGTGTCAGGTGCAGCGGCTACTGCTGCTGCGTGATGCATTTTAGAAAAAGCCACCAACAGCAGATTTACGGCATTTAACATCAACTCAATACACATGAATATGATAATGGCATTTCTTCTGGTAAGCACCCCCACAATGCCAATGCTGAACAAAGTGAGACAGAAAAAAATGTAATAATTGATAGGCATACTCTTAAATTAAATTCGTTTAAACCTGTTTATTGCGTATTGTCTTTTTTACCTAATACCACTGCGCCAACCATCGCACTTAAGAATAATACACTGGTTAGCTCGAAGGGTATTACAAATTCATTGAATAGTATTTTTCCAAGTTCCTTAATCAATCCAATATTCCCTTCCTTCATCAGTACTGTTTTATTAGCCATGTCTCCGGCCTGACTAGCCAGCGAAACCAACATTACCAAAAAACAGCCTCCGGCAATTACGCCAGCCAGTTTCATCCAGATATGTTGGTTAGGTTCTGTAGCGGCATTTAAGTTCATCAACATAATCACAAACAAAAACAACACCATAATGGCACCTGCATATACAATCAGGTTAACAATTGCCAGAAACTGCGCATTCAGCAAAATATAATGTCCGGATATGGCAAAGAATACTACAATCAGCCACAGCACGCTGTGTACCGGATTCTTGCTCAGTAAAACCATCAGGGCTGCAAAAACTGCTAAGCCACTGAGCAAGTAAAACAAAATTTGAATAATACTCATATTTTCAATTATATCATTAGTGGTTGTATCACGAGGTAGGCTTACCTACCCACACTATACGGTTACTTTTCCTCCTTTCGCTAGGGCATAGGCCTCGGGTTCCGTTATGGGATTGGGAATTAATAATTCCTCTTTCCCATAGATAAAACCTTTACGGGTAAAATTAGCCGGTGCGAAAGTTTCACTTAAATAAATAGCATCTTTAGGGCAGGCCTCTTCACACAATCCACAGAATATGCAGCGCAGCATATTAATCTCGTATTTAGCTGCGTATTTTTCTTCCCGGTACAGATGCTCCTCACCGGGTTGACGTTCGGCTCCTTCCATGGTGATGGCTTCGGCCGGACAAGCAACTGCACACAATCCGCAGGCCGTACAATTTTCCCTTCCTTGTTCATCGCGATTCAATACCTGCAGACCGCGAAAAACCGGACTAAACGGGCGTTTCTGCTCTGGATAGCGAATGGTTGGGTTTTTGGTAAAAATATGCCGGAAGGTAATCATCATACCTTTTAGGATGGCCGGCAGGTAGAGACTTTCCCAA
Source organism: uncultured Bacteroidota bacterium (assembly GCA_903899675.1). Taxonomy (GTDB): domain Bacteria; phylum Bacteroidota; class Bacteroidia; order Chitinophagales; family Chitinophagaceae; genus Sediminibacterium. The sequence goes on from CAIUKP010000159.1 coordinate 7,164, forward strand.
AACGAGAGGGGTTTTCTGCTAACTGCGCGGGATCGGTTGGTGAGTGCTTGCATCTTGTTTCTATATTTTATCAGTGGCTGCTTACAGCCGACTATTTTCGTTTACTTATTAAATAAATGGGTTACTGACTGCCAGGTTCCTTCCTGTTTCATGAGGATGAAAAAACCAGTTAGCAACATATTAAATAATGCCAGCGGAATGAACTTTTTCCAACCTAGGTTCATCAACTGATCATACCTGAAGCGGGGGATCGTCCACCGAATCCACATGAATACAAATAAGAAAATTACAATTTTGGTTAACAAAGCCAGCAAACCTAATACCGCTGCCACATTGGGAGACAGTGTTTTTTCATCCAAAAAAGGAATGTCGTAACCGCCAAAAAATAAACAGGCCATCACTGCGCTACTCATAATCATGTTTACATATTCGGCAAACAAGTAGAATCCAAGTTTCATGGAAGAGTATTCCTGGTGATATCCAAAATTCAATTCACTTTCAGCTTCTGGCAAGTCGAAGGGAGTTCGGTTACATTCTGCCAGGGCACAAACAAAAAATATTAAAAATCCGAGTGGCTGATAGGCAATATTCCAGAGTGCTCCGGGTTGCATTTGTTGTTCAACCAGAGTTTTGAGGCTTAACGAGCCCCCCAGCATCAGCACGGCAATTAAAGATAATCCCATTGCCAATTCGTAGCTGATGGCCTGAGATGCACCGCGCAATGCGGCCATTAAGGAAAATTTATTATTAGACGCCCAGCCACCAATCATAATGCCATACACACCCAAACTAACTACTCCAAAAATATATAAGATGCCAATATTGATGTCGGCTATCTGCAAATCGATTTTTCTTCCAAACAACTCAACCGAACTGCTCCAGGGAATTACCGCACAGGTCATTAATGCAGCAGTCATGGCCAACGCTGGCCCCAAAATAAACAACCCTTTATTGGCATGCGAAGGAATAATTTCCTCTTTCATGATCAGTTTTAATCCATCCGCAAAGGGTTGCAATAATCCAAATGGTCCGGCTCTTTCGGGTCCGGGTCTGTCTTGCAAAATAGCTGCCACTTTTCTTTCTGCAAATGTGGTATACAGGGCAATGCCTAAACTGGCGAGTACAATAATAGCAATCAGTACCAGTTTTTCTATCAGCAATAAAACATCAATTTGCAATACAGTCATCATACAATTAAATTAATCTTTCCCTGTTGTAAAATCATTGCCAGTAGAAGGTCCTGCAATCTGACTCAGTTGAATTTCCGGCCGGTTCACTTCACTAACTGAATGTATATCCATCAGTAATTTAGGGTTACGCCCTCCGTGCACAGCCGAAAAAATTTCTGTAGGAACGGTGGTACCCACTTTGCCTTCATAATGGCCCTGAGAAATCACCGAGTGGCGGCTGATCTTACGCGGACCTTCAATTACCCAGTCGCTGGATTTTTTCTTTTCGAAGCGACAGGTGTTGCAAATCCAGGCAGTGCTGCCGTCTGCTAAACTTTCTACTTCTCCCCACTCATCTTTGCGTGCAGTTACCCGAAACACTTCATCTCCCCGGTTCCATAAGGTAACTTTACCGCAGCAATCGGGGCATTCGCGATGGGCATTTTCTGGCTTCAGAAACCAAACGCGGTTTTTAAATCGGAAGGTTTTATCGGTAAGGGCGCCTACCGGACAAACATCAATCACATTGCCGATAAAATTATTTTCTAAACTTTTTTCAATCAGGGTAGCAATTTCGGAATGATCACCCCGGTCGAGTATCCCATGTTCTCTTTTGTTGGTTAGTTGATCGGCTGTATACACACAGCGATAACAAAGAATACAGCGGGTCATGTGCAGTTGGATGTAGGGCCCCAAATCGTGCTGCTTAAAAGTGCGGCGTTGAAATTCGTAGCGGGTGCCTTCTTTTCCATGCTCGTAGCTAAGATCTTGCAGATGACATTCCCCTGCCTGATCACAGATAGGGCAATCCAGCGGGTGGTTGATTAATAAAAACTCAACTACGCCAGCTCTTGCATCGGTTACGCGGGGGCTGGTAATATTTTTCACTTCCATTCCATCCATCACATTGGTTCGGCAAGAAGCTACCAGTTTGGGCATGGGGCGGGGATCTTTTTCAGAACCCTTGCTTACTTCCACTAAACAGGTTCTGCATTTACCTCCACTGCCCTCTAACTTGCTGTAATAGCACATGGCTGGTGGAGCCACATCCCCTCCAACTTTTCGGGCAGCCTGCAAAATGCTGGTTCCCGCCGGTACCTGAATCGTTATATTGTCGATGGTAACTGTGAGTAAGGGTTGTTCCGACATAGTATATGGTTTCTGCTATCCTTAATAATTCTAATTTATCAATTTTATCCGGCCACCGGCACATGAATCGGATCGGCATAATGTGCCAATCCATAATTTCTTCTCTTTGCTTCCTGGGGCTCACGCACATGCCATTCAAACTCATCTCTAAAATGCCGAATCGCAGCAGCCACGGGCCAGGCAGCGGCATCTCCGAGCGGACAAATGGTATTTCCCTCAATGCGGCGCTGAATATCCCAGAGCAAATCGATATCGGTTTCCTTTCCTTCCCCATTTTCGAGGCGCCATAGTATTTTTTCCATCCATCCGGTTCCTTCGCGGCAGGGAGAACATTGTCCGCAACTTTCGTGGCGATAGAAACGAGCAAGGGTATAAGTATTTTTAACAATGCACTGGTCTTCATCCAATACAATAAATCCTCCCGAACCCATCATAGAGCCGGATGCAAAACCACCATCGCTTAAACTTTCATAGTTCATATAGCGGGTTTCTCCTTTGGCTGTTTTCAACAACAGATTGGCGGGAAGAATGGGAACGGATGATCCGCCGGGGATGCAAGCTTTCAGGCGTTTGCCATTGGCAATACCCCCACAATACTCATCGCTGTAAATAAATTCTTCCACCGAAATGGTCATGTCTATTTCATAAACACCCGGCTTATTAATATTGCCGCAGGCTGAAATCAGTTTTGTACCGGTTGACTTACCCACGCCAATTTTCGCATACTCCTCTCCTCCCATATTAATGATGGGCACTACGGCTGCAAGGGTTTCTACATTGTTCACCACCGTTGGGCGCATCCATACTCCCTGAATAGCCGGGAAGGGTGGTTTGATGCGGGGGTTACCGCGTTTTCCTTCAAGGGATTCAATCAGGGCAGTTTCCTCACCACAGATATAGGCGCCTGCCCCGCGGTGCACATAAATTTCACAATCAAAGCCAGATCCCAAAATGTTGTTACCCAGCATGCCATTGGCCTTGGCTTCAGCAATAGCTGTTTCTAATATCGTTGCTATCCAGGCATATTCACCCCGGATATAGATGTAAGTGGCATGACTACCGAGCGCATACGACGACACGATTAATCCTTCTAGCAATAGATGCGGAAGAAATTCCATCAGGTAGCGGTCTTTGAAAGTTCCCGGCTCACTCTCATCGGCATTACAAACCAGGTGACGGGGAACGCCTTCAGGTTTGGCAATAAAACTCCATTTCATTCCAGCAGGAAACCCAGCACCGCCTCTACCACGCAGTCCACTTTTTTTCACTTCTTCTACAATGGCTTCCGGACTCATTTCTTTGAGTGCTTTCTCTACACTGCGGTAGCCTCCTTCGCGTCGATAGGCTTCGAAATGGCGGATTCCCTCCACATGCGCTTTTTCGAGTAATAGTTTCATGCCCATAATAATCTATTTCAAACCGGAGTTTTTACTCCGGCGGTTGGTTGATCAGTTTAGTTCAGCAGCCGTTTTTCTGCATTCGGCAATAATAGCGTCTACCTTTTCTTTGGTAAGGTGTTCGCGATAATATTTTCCAAGCTGCATCATAGGCGCATATCCACAGGCACCCAGACACTCGACTGTTTTTAGTGTGAATAGTCCGTCTGCCGTAGTCTCGCCGGCACGGATACCCAGGGTTTGGGTGATGTATTGGATAATATCATCACAGCCTCGCAACATGCAGGGACCGGTTTGACAAACTTCAAATACATATTTACCCACGGGTTTCAAATGATACATGCTGTAGAAAGTAGCTACCTCATATACTTCTATCGGTTCTATTTGTAACAGGGAAGCAACATAGTCCATGGTTTCTGAACTTAGCCATCCACCAAAAGTGTCCTGTGCCAGGTGTAAAACGGGCAGCAAGGCGCTTTTCTGTTTTCCATCGGGATAATGTGCAACGATTTCCTGCACTTTAGCCAAATCGTTCTCTGAAAATTTTACCATATCGTACTCCCTTGCGGGTATTGATTGTTCATTCAATGTTTATGCATCCATTTCTCCTGCAATCAGGTTCAAGCTACTCATAGTAACCACGGCATCACTTAGCATACCCCCTTTAACCAGTTCGGGGTAGGCTTGGTAATAAATAAAGCAAGGCCTGCGGAAATGCAAGCGGAAGGGGGTTCTACCTCCATCACTGATCAAATAATATCCTACTTCCCCATTTCCACCTTCCACAGAATGATATACTTCGCCTTTGGGCATTTCAACCTCACCCATGATAATTTTAAAATGCCAGATCAGTGCTTCCATCTTGGTATATACATCTTCTTTTTTGGGAAGGTAGTATTCAGGTACATTGGCATGATACACTTCAGCCTCTTCGCCTTTAAACGCCTGTATTTTCTGATATGCCTGTTGAATGATTGAAAGACTTTGCCACATTTCTTCGTTGCGAACGAGGAAGCGGTCGTAATTATCGCCTGTTTTTCCTACCGGAATGATAAAATCAAAATCCTGGTAACTGCTGTACGGATTGTGCACCCGTACATCATAATCTACGCCGGTAGCGCGAAGGTTCGGACCGGTAAATCCATAATTCAATGCTCTTTCGGCGCTGATGGCACCGCCCCCGATGGTACGCTCCATAAAGATGCGGTTACGGGCAAACAGGTTTTCGAATTCTTTTAATACTGCAGGATACTCTTTTAAAAACTTTTCTAATTTGGTAAAGGCGGTGTTGGAGAAATTTCTTTCAAAACCACCGATGCGTCCGATGTTGGTGGTAAGTCTTGATCCGCAAACCTCTTCATAAATTTCATAAATTAATTCGCGGTATTGCATCACATATAAGAATCCGGTAAAAGCACCGGTATCAACGCCCACAATGGAATTACAAATCAGGTGGTCGGAAATACGAGCCAGTTCCATAATTATTACCCGCAGATAATCTACCCGCTTGGGGGTTTCCACACCCAATAATTTTTCGCAAGTCAGGTGCCAGCCCATGTTGTTGATGGGGCTGCTGCAATAATTGAGCCGGTCGGTGAGCGGGGTAATTTGATAGAGGGGACGTCTTTCTGCAATCTTTTCAAATGCCCGGTGAATATATCCAACAGTTGATTCAGCAGAAACAATCCGTTCGCCATCTAACTCAATAATATTTTGAAATACCCCGTGGGTAGCCGGATGGGTTGGGCCGAGATTGAGGGTGGTGGTTTGCTTCTCAATAGAGCCTTCCGGTAACTGAATATGTTGAAGATGTTCTGTCATAATAAAACCCTTGGGTTTAACATTGAACTTGCGTTATTTCTCGAAAGAGATTATCCTCTTCCAAACATTTGATCGTCTTTATCTATTCTGGTTTGGTCTTCTAATGGAAATTCTTTCCGTAGGGGGAAATAATCCATTTCATCTACATTCAATATGCGTTTGAGATTCGGGTGACCCACAAAATTCACTCCATAAAAATCATAGGTTTCTCTTTCCATCCAATTGGCACTTTCAAATAACTTACTAGCTGTGAATACCGCCGTTTCATCTATTGAAGTACTTACAGAATAACGCAACCGAATATTTTCAGAAAAATTATGCAAATGATACACTACTACTAATTCAGCTCCCTTATTGTCTGGATAATTAACCCCACATAAATCGGTTAAGAAAGTGAATCCCAAAAATG
>CAIUKP010000160.1 GCA_903899675.1 uncultured Bacteroidota bacterium
ATTCCCGGTGATAGTGGCATGCGGTTTACCTATGTTAGTGCTGCCGGTGATCAGGGCTTTCCTGGGGAGTTAACTATTTCGGTTCACTTTACCCTTACCGACCAAAATACTTTGCAAATTGAGTATGTTGCCAATACAACCCAACCTACTCCTGTTAATTTAACCAATCATGCTTATTTTAATTTGTCTGCCGGGGCATCCCCTACCATTCTAGATCATGAAGTGACCATTTTGGCTAATCAATATACAGCCGTTGATAGTTTGTTAATCCCAACCGGTGGTTTACCATCTGTATCCGGAACACCCATGGATTTCACCCACCCGAAAAAAATTGGCGCTGAAATTGCTGCTGTAAAAGGCGGTTACGATCATAACTGGGTATTAAATAAAGCAGCCGATTCTTTGGAAAAAGTAGCAGAAGTTTATGAAGCAACCAGTGGGAGAGTGATGGAGGTTTTTACCACCGAACCGGGATTGCAATTTTATACTGGCAACTTTTTAAATGGAACCTTAACCGGGAAAGCGGGAAAGCAATATCCCAAGCATGCTGCTTTTTGTATGGAAACACAGCATTTTCCGGATAGTCCTAATCAGCCGATATTTCCATCTACCTTGCTTTTACCCGATCAAACTTATCATCAAATAACTCAATATAAATTTAGCATTCGTTGATGCAAAGCAATACCCACAAAAACTTCTGTAAACTGCTACTCGAAAAAAACTATATTTAATTGTACAACTACTATCCGCCTGCTTACCATAAACCAACCCAATTATGAAAGTGCTTCACACTGCTGATTATCTGGTATTCTTTATTTATTTTATTATAGTAAGTGCCTATGGCTATTGGGTATATAAAAAGAAAAAACAATCTTCGGCATCTGCCTCACATGATTATTTTTTGGCAGAAGGATCACTTACCTGGTGGGCGATTGGTGCCTCCCTGATTGCATCCAATATTTCTGCGGAGCAAATGATTGGTATGAGTGGAAATGGATTTACCATGGGATTGGCTATTTCTACCTACGAATGGATGGCGGCTGCCTCACTAATGATTGTTGCCATATTTTTTATACCGGTGTACTTGAAAAATAAGATCTACACCATGCCTCAATTTTTAAGTACTCGTTATAACGATACAGTCGCCATGATAATGGCCGTTTTCTGGCTGCTTTTGTATGTTATAGTAAATCTTACCTCTATTTTATATTTAGGGGCATTGGCAATAAATAGTATCAGTGGAATTTCTTTAACAACCTGTATGTATCTCCTGGGCCTCTTTGCTGTAATTATTACCCTAGGCGGAATGAAAGTTATTGGCTACACCGACGTGATTCAGGTATTCTTTTTGGTTTTAGGCGGATTGGTTACTACTTATCTGGCACTGGGATTGGTTAGTAAAATTTACGGACAGGAAGGAACAATTGCTGGAATGCAGCTTTTGTATAAAGAAGCGAATGATCATTTTCATATGATACTCAAAAAAGACAATCCCAATTTTCTAGACTTACCCGGCTTAACCGTATTAATTGGGGGTATGTGGATTGTAAATTTGAATTATTGGGGATGTAACCAATATATTACCCAGCGTGCCCTGGGGGCCAGTTTGCCCACCGCACGAAAAGGAATTTTGTTTGCCTCTTTTTTAAAGCTGCTAATGCCTGTGATTGTTGTACTGCCTGGTATTGCTGCCTATGTATTAAATCAGAAAGGATATTTTTCTCAAGGAGAATTGTTGGGTGAAGGAGGAAAATTGATGGCGGATAAAGCGTATCCCTCCTTATTGAATTTATTGCCAACCGGTTTAAAGGGGTTGTCTTTTGCCGCATTAACTGCCGCAATTGTTGCCTCTTTGGCGGGAAAGGCGAATAGCATATCCACCATTTTTACGCTAGATATTTACCAGAAAAAAATCAACCCAGCAGCAGATGAACAAAAACTAGTTGCTATTGGAAAGTGGGTAATTATTTGTTCTATGGTGATTGCAATAGTAATAGCTCCTTATCTGGGAATTGAAAAAGGCGGATTTAAATATATTCAAGAATATACCGGATTTGTTTCTCCAGGTATTTTTGCCATGTTTATTCTCGGTTTTTTCTGGAAAAAAGCTACCTCCAACGCCGCCCTTTTTGCTACTATAGGTGGTTTTATTTTCTCGGTTATATTTAAGTTTCTTCCTAGATGGGTTGATTTATCTTTCCTGCAATCATCTGGCTTTTCTGCAGCGAATGCAGATGGAATTTTTGAAATACCTTTTATAGACAGAATGGGCTTTGTATTTATCATCAGCGTTTTGGGGATGATAATCATTAGTAAGTACGAAAACCGAAAGGGAATAGAGCCCAAAGGATTGGTAATTGAGAAATCAATGTTTGCGATGAGTCCGTCTTTTCAAGTAGGAACCCTTATAGTAGCAGGTATTATAACCGCTTTGTATACCCTATTTTGGTAAACGGTATTGGCTACATCGATTTCGCAGATTTATAAATCCTAGCAAAAGGGTATCACTCGGGTTCCCCTGCTTTTTATGAACTTTGTAAAAATTTTTCTTTTCTATGGAACATACAATGCGTTGGTACGGGCCAGATGATCCCGTTAGTTTATGGGATATCCGGCAGTCTGGTTGCACAGGCGTAGTAACTGCCCTTCATCAAATTCCAGTAGGCGAAGTTTGGCCAATTGCGGCCATTGAAGAAAGGAAAGCATTGATAGAAGCTGCGGGAATGACGTGGACTGTAATTGAAAGCTTACCCGTGCATGAAGAAATCAAGAGGCAAAAAGGTGATTATGTTCAATGGATTGAAATGTATAAGCAAAGTTTACGGAACGTTGCTGCCTGCGGATTAAAAGTGGTTACCTACAATTTTATGCCCATCCTCGATTGGGTTCGTACCGATATCGCTTACGAAATGCCCGACAGAAGCAAGGCCTTGTATTTTGAAAAAGCAGCTTTTATCGCTTTTGATGTATTCATGCTTCAGCGACCCGGTGCCGAAGCTGATTATACTTCTGAAGAATTGGAAAGGGGAAAAAAGCGGATGGAAAATATGTCGGAAGCCGAAAGACAATTGTTGTATAAAAATATGATGCTGGGCTTACCAGGTAGTCGCGAACAATTTACTAAAGAACAAATTTTTGCTGCACTTGATCAATACAAGGGCATCGACCGACAACAATTAAAGCAACACCTCTTTCATTTTATAAATGAAGTGGCTCCCGTAGCTGCGGAGGGTGGCTTGAAAATGGCCATTCACCCAGATGATCCGCCCTATTCAGTTTTAGGGTTGCCCCGAATTATGAGTACCGAAGCCGATGCAAGTGAATTATTGGATGCTTGTTCATCCCCCGCAAACGGTCTCTGTTTTTGTACCGGATCTTATGGGGTGCGTGCCGACAATGATTTACCCGGTATGGTAAACAGATTGGGCAACGCAATTCATTTTCTACATCTAAGAAGTACCCGCCGAGATAATCAAGGTAATTTTTATGAGGCCGATCACCTAGATGGTGATGTTGACATGTATGCAGTAGTTAAGGAAATTGTAGCCGTTCAAAGGAAAAGAGGGGTTAACATTCCTATGCGCCCCGATCATGGACACCAAATGCTCGACGATCTTAAAAAGACCACCTATCCCGGATATAGTGCCATTGGTCGGCTGAGGGGATTGGCAGAGCTAAGGGGGCTGGAACTAGGAATTGAGCGAAGTTTACCCCCTTATAGCCTTGGAAGTAGGCAATAAAGTACAATTTTATTGTATATAATGACTGTTTTTATATAAAAACGGTCATTTTTATTAGTAGCAAGCCCTATTTTATTACCTTTGCAGCCCCGAATTAAAAACATCGGGCTTTTTATGAAATTCATTAACAAACAACTAAACGCAGATGCTCAGGAGCTTGCTTCAACTGAAATGGTTGAAGAGGTAGCTGCTGCGACAACAACAACACCTGAAGCAGTGCCTGTTATTGTAACGGCACATGATGATTTTGACTGGAGTATCGACAAGCGTAATGTGAGTCATTACTCAGAAATTGACCGTGTAAAGTACGACAAAGTGTACGACAACACATTTGTTCAAATTGAAGACGGTGAAATTATTAGAGGAAGTGTGGTAGCCCTTACCAAAACAGATGTGGTGGTTAACATTGGCTTCAAAAGCGATGGACTGGTTTCATTGAACGAGTTCAGAGATGTTCCCACGTTAAAAATTGGGGATGAGGTAGAAGTAATGGTGGTAGAAAAAGAAGACCGTCAAGGTAACCTTCATTTGAGTCGCAAATCTGCCCGCATTTACCGAGCTTGGGAAAGAATTGTGGAAGTACACAAAACAGGAGAAGTTATCACAGGTACTGTTACCAGCAAAACAAAAGGTGGCTTGATTGTAGATGTATTTGGCATGGAAACCTTTTTGCCAGGATCTCAAATTGATGTTAAGCCGGTTACTGATTACGATCAGTTTGTAGGTAAAACGATGGAATTTAAGGTGGTAAAAATCATCG
>CAIUKP010000161.1 GCA_903899675.1 uncultured Bacteroidota bacterium
ACTAAAAATCATTATAATGCCATAATAACGGAAACCGATTCAAGTATTTTTTTTCTATTAAGAGATACAACAGTATTTAATTACGATAAATACTACCATTTTGCTATGTCAGGTTTATGTGACCTAGAATTTAGCAGCTATAGCTGTGATTCCTGCTTTAGGGAATATGTAAACTTATTAAAAAATGACTGGTGGATGAAAAAAACTAAAATTAATGATACGCTGTATTATGGCTACTATCCCCCATGGCCGTTGATGCAAATTAAAATTGGCAGTAATCGAACAGTGGAGATATCTGGCTTAACCATGGATAAAAAAACTTTTAAAGCCATGCGGAAAAATAATGGGAACAAGTAAAGGGATTTTAATACTGATGCATTTTCACTCGCAAAGGCTACTTGCATTTGAGCCCACTGCAGTTACTTCAATCCAATTCCCTAAAAAAAACTATTTTCACTCTCTGTAAGTAGTAGTTAGCATGCGTAAAACAATAGGGGTTCTTTTTCTGGTTTCAATGGCTTTAAAGGGCACCGCCCAGACCACCGGCCTTGGAACCTGGAATATCTTCAACACCAAATTTACCTATACCGAGAAATGGAGTTTTTTTGCCGAGGGGCAGCTGAGGTCGCTGGGGTTTTATAACCAGTTTAACTACCATGAGTTAAAAGGTGGGGTGCATTATTCTATTCGTCCTTCCGTTTTATTTACCCTGGGGGCGGGTAGTTATCAAACTTATCAGCCATCGGGCAATTTTACTATCCCAAAAACCAACAGCGAATTTCGCCTATGGCCGCAATTGATTGTGTTAACCAATTTAGGACGCATCAATATCGAGCAACGCTTTCGCACCGAGTTTCGTTGGCAAAGCAGTGGCTTTAGAAATCGCTACCGATACCGGATGGTGGCCTCCTACCCTTTTGGGGCTGCTACCAAAGGTTTTAAGCCCTGGCAAGTTAGTGTGGGCGATGAGATATTCTTTGGCAAACAAAGTCCTTTTTTCGAGCAGAATCGCCTGCAGTTATCCTTGAACTACCGCCTATCGCAGGAGATGCTGGTGCAGCTGGGCTATTTAAATCAGGTGCTGGTTGCCACCCCCAAAGCTACCCGCAATCACTACCTCGTGTTGGGCTACTATTTAGAAATCTTTGGCAAGCGGATGAAGCATGAGGGGTCGAATATTGCTGGAAAAGACTTCTAAAAACAGCGTGAGAGTGAGTTTGCGTATGAGAATATTTTGCTCCCCCACACTAACTCTTTCAACAAAGTGCGCCTACCCGAACTGTGGGGTTTGGAACGAATTTTTTTCTAAAAAGGGCACCATTCACTTAGCAGATTTTCACTCCGATTAAACTTTCCAAAAGTCCCCAACTTTGGGAAAGTAATGCTTTCACTCTTTAGTAGGTTTAGGGTTATAAAATTTTGTATATTTATTTTACGATGAAAGTCCTTACACTTTTTATTATGGCACTCCTACTTAGCAGGTATTGCCATGCACAGATATTTTTTAATGGATATACCCGGAATGCGATCAAAAAAGATTTGAATGCCAAAATCAAAAAGAATAAATATACTGCTACTATAACAGAAACCGAATCTACGCTGCTGTTTCTTTTAAGAGACACTACTGTTCAAAATTTGGACTACTATTTTCATTTTTCAGAAGGCGGTCGCTGCGATAGAGAAATAGCTACCCTAAGTTGTGATTCTTGTTTTCAAAAATTTAAAAATTCTTTATTGGGGAATTCATTTTTAAAAAAAGTGCAAGTAAACGATTCTTTGTATTATGGGCATTATCCAATGCAGCATATGATGGAAATAAAAACTAGGCATAATTTTACGTTGGAAGTAGCTACTTCGTCTATAAGCAAGAAAGAATTCAGGGAAATGCAGAAAAGCTTGCCTGCCGGGGTGGCTGCTGAACGGAAATAGAATGGGGGGGGGTGCTCCCTTCTCACACTCCCTCTCGCACGCACATTGATTTTTCACTGCCGTGCTGTTCCTCCCTGTCGCTCGGAAACTACACAGGAAACCGACCCCACATACTCCAAAGGCGCAAAAGGGCATACTATGATCTTCGTGCAGAATGGCGTTACTGTATGCAAATTTATAGTTGAGCGTATAAACACCTAACATTTCCTTATGATTAAAACGGAATTTGGTGTTTCATTATAACAGAAATATCAAGGGACGATAAGGTATATACTAAAAATATATACATTTGTAAAAACAACTGGTATGAAAAATTTATCGCTAAAAATGGATGATGACATTTACCTCGAAACGGAACGCATAACTTCCCGGATAAAAAAAGCCCGCAATCGTTATATTAATGAGGCAGTGGATTTATACAATCAGTTTAACAAAAGAAAACTATTGAAAAAACAACTTTCCAAAGAATCGTCCTTAACGGCGCCTGATTCTATGGAAGCTTTACTGGAATTTGAAAAATTAATCGATGGTAGGCAAACAATATGATATCTGGCTGGCCAATTTAAATCCGCACATGGGTACTGAACCTGGTAAAACCCGGCCCGTAGTTATTGTTCAAACCGACTTACTCAATGATTTTCACCCATCTACTCTTATTTGTCCGATTACATCAAATGTAAATATGGAAATTGATTTGCTGCGCGTGCACATTAAAAAAAGTCAGCTCCCTTTGTCCTCGGATATTTTAGTAGATCAGATACGAGCAATTGACAATAATCGATTGATTCAAAAGGTTGGGAAACTTAACTCCCAACAAATTCAGCAACTGAAAAGAAATATCCGCATATTGCTGGATTTGTAATAGAAGGGAAGCAATTAAAGGAGAAAATGCTAGTAACGCAAATATTGCTTGCCTGCCGTGCAGTTCCTCCCTGTCGTTCGGAAACTACACGGGAAACTTACCACACAAATGCTCACCTGCCGTGCAGTTCCTCAATGTTCATTATCCTAAGTTCATTCCCTGCAAAGACTTCCGCCGTAGAAGGAGACTTTGCGGTTTGGAATGAAAATGACCCTTGTAAAAAGCATTCTTCACTTAGCAAATGCTTACTCCGATAAAACTTTCCAAAAGTAAGTTCAGGAAATTTTATCAGGGAGGCCTTGCCATCCGTAAACTGGTTCCGATAGCCGCCAACTGAGCCAACCACTTAATGGGGTGGTATGCCATACACTTCCTCGACCCATGCGCGCATAAAATCTACTCCGCCCCCCCGAAACGAAAAATGTGTTGTACCCATGCTTGAGCAGGTTTTGCAACAGCTCAAGCATGGGTTGATAGATCATGACACTAAACAGCTTTTAAGAGGTCGGAGGCTTAGTTCGTTCATATATTGAATTATTTGTTGATTTCAAATAAAGACCATCTAGTGATTTATTAATTTATTTTACTTACTGTTCGTCTACATAAGTTAAAATGCTATTTATATCGGAATTAAGTTGAAAAACACAACGATTTAAAGTATTGTCATATGCATAAATAATATGAGTATATGTTCGTTTACTATAACCTGGTGCTGGTCCTGATAAATTATTGGAGTAATCATTACCGCTCATTTTCATTCGAATAAGTCCAGGGGCTATTGGGCCATACAGTTGACTTTTTGTTAAGCTACTTGGCAAGTCAGGGTAGTTATACGTCAATGTGTATCCGGAAGGAAAGGAACAAGTTGAACTAGTAGTCCAACGATAGTAGATATTCTTGGGCGTATACTTTAATTCCCCACAACGATTTGACCATGAGCCAGCATTATAATAAGTAGGTAGAGATCCTGATACAGAGGGATAATAGAATTCTAATTGTGATCCTACTTTTCTTACTGAAGCATTTGGCAATCCATATTGACTATCCCATGTAATTGTGCTACCACTAATATAACCTTTATATAATCCAACAGCACCTTTCCACTCGCACATATACACTCTATTTGATGGTTCACCTGAAATGTCTCCAATAGCAATATCTGTTTCATCTCCACTTGCACCAAGTGTCCGAACCCAAATGCCTGAAAGTGAAGAGCTATTGCCATTGTCCGATTCGGTTTCTTTTTCGCATCCTGCGAAAAAGAGTGCACTAACCAAAAGGATTGTTGTAATTGTTATTTTCCAAAAAGATGTTTGCATAAAAAAATAATTTAAAATTTTTGCCTACTCTTAAAAATTGCAGTTTTCAGCTTCCCTGGTGAGTTTTTAAAAAGTCTCACAAAATGGTTCAAAATATTTTTAAAAATTATGTCAAAAAAGATTTTTTAATTGCCCACAACTTTTTTGGACTTGGAGAAGGTGGGGTTTAGTAAAAAAACTCACCATACATGCACCTGAGGCGCACAGGGTTATCCTCTTTCCCGGGGGTGCCCAAAGCCTGAAGAATTCTCACTCCGATAAAACTTTCAAAAAGTTTCTAATTGTTGGAAAGTAGATCCTAACCCGCTAAAATACCTAGCATAGATAAAGACTGTTGGTTTAGCATGACTAAGCACCCTTCAAAGGCCAGTTTCGATCGATTGTAAATATTCTATTGCTTGGGAAAGAAATAATCGGGTACTCCAGATAAAGTAAGCACCCGATTATTTTAATACTGAAAGAAAATCGACTAAAAAGATCAACTAATTTTTAATATAT
>CAIUKP010000162.1 GCA_903899675.1 uncultured Bacteroidota bacterium
CTGCAGGCTGTTCATCTCTGCCGGCTCTGCCTGCTTCTTGATAGTAATTTTCTAAACATTCAGGGGCTGCCAAGTGAATAACCAGTCTTACATTGGGTTTGTCAATGCCCATGCCAAAGGCATTGGTAGCGACTATTACACGAGTTTTGTTTTGAATCCACGCTACTTGTCTTTCATTTCTTTCTTCTTGGGTAAGCCCAGCGTGATAAAAATTTGCTGATATACTATTTTGCTGCAACCAATCTGCTATTTCCCGGGTTTGTTTGCGGGTGTTGCAGTAAACAATCGTGCTGCCAGCTTTTTGCTGTATTACTTGAATCAGGGAATGATGGATAGATTCGGAAAGCCGGCAATGGTACTGTAGGTTTTTTCTTTCAAAAAAGCCTTTTACTACAGCGGCATTTTTCATCTGGAGCTGCACCAAAATATCTTCCTGAACCAGGGGAGTTGCCGATGCAGTAAGCGCAATCAATGGAGTATTTACCGGCAGATAGGCTCTCAATTGGGCTATTTTTAAATAGGCGGGTCTGAAATCGTAGCCCCATTGCGAAACACAGTGCGCTTCATCTATGGCTAATAGTCCGATATTGATTTGTGATACAGCCTGTAGAAATGTTTCGCTAAGAATGCGCTCAGGTGATACATACAGAAATTGGATTTCACCTGCGGCTGCCTGTTCTAGTAGTTGGTCAATTTCTGCATAGCTAAGTCCGCTGTGCAAGGCTGCTGCAGGAATTTTCTTTTGAGTAAGTTGGGTAACCTGATCATTCATCAATGCAATGAGCGGACTAACCACCACACAAATCCCTCCTAGTAGTAAGGCTGGAATTTGAAAGCATACGGATTTGCCACCACCGGTAGGAAGCAGTGCGAGTGTATCTTTTTTTGCTAATACAGCATCAATAATTTCCAATTGCCCCGGCCTGAACTGTGCATGGTGAAAGTATTTATGTAACAGGGTTTGGGGTGTATTCATAAAGGGCCGGCTCCGCAATCGATTAGATATTTATTTAACTAATTTTTTGGCATACAATCGCAACGAATTAATAGCCAGTACCACATCACTAAAACCCATGGCCAGTGCACTGATACCCGGACTCAGCCAGCCAATGGCAGCAATAGGTAGGGCAACAATATTATAGGCAAAGGCCCAGAACAGATTTTGCCGGATGGTGCGATAGGTTTGTTTGCCTAGTGCTAATGCCAGTGGAAGATTTTTTAGTCCATGGTTCATCAAAACCACCTGCGCACTTTGCATGGCAATATGGGAAGCATCACTTAGAGAAATACCTAGGGTTGCTTTGGCTAGTGCTGGCGCATCGTTGATGCCATCTCCCACCATAGCAACGGGAGATTGTTGATTTAGTTTTTCTATTCTTGCTAGTTTCTGTTCCGGTGTATGTTGGCCATACCATTCGGTAATGCCGAGCGTTTCTGCAATTTGTTTGCATTTACTATTTCGGTCGCCGCTAAGCAAAATGGGCTGATAGCCTGCTGCCTTTAATTGAGTAATTACAGTGGCTGCTTCGGATCGAATTTCATCCACTAAATCAATCCAGCCTATCCACACTCCATTTCTAATTAGGTACACATTATGCGAGTCGTCTTTAGTAATTGTTTTTACCAGTTCATTAGAGCCAATGGTAAATTCATTACCGGTTTTGTCGGTGGCTTTCATTCCCAAACCTTTGATTTCCTCTAACTGGCTCCAGCGTATCTCATCTTTGCATTTCCATTCGCGAGAGATGGCTAGGGCAAGGGGATGGTTGGAATATTTTTCCAATGAGTAGCCCCATTTTTTAAAGAGGGCTTCGATTGATTCCTGCGAATGTGCTGTGTCGTTTTCCGTTAATTGAGATAGTGCTTCCTCACGAACATGAAAACCAGCAATAGTAAATCCTCCTGTGGTTAAGGTACCGGTTTTATCAAATACAATATGTTTGATTTTTTCGAACCATTCCATGCTTTTCGCATTTTTTATCAGCACCCCGTTTTTTGCAGCTCTGCCTAAGCCTACTGCAATGGCGGCGGGGGTGGCCAATCCCATTGCACAGGGGCAGGAGATCACCAGCACAGCAATCGCCCTAAGCAACGAAGTGCCAAAGGGTAACTGCATGCCCCAATAATTGATGGCCAAGGTTAGCAGGGCAATGCCCACCACCACCGGCACAAAAATGGCGCTAATTTTATCGGCCAATTGTTGAATGGGTGGTTTTTCTGTTTGAGCATTTTTTACCAGCTGCAGTATATGGGATAGTACTGTTTGAGTGCCGGTGGCAGTTACATAGGCTTTAAGCGTTCCATCGGTAACCACGCTTCCACCAATTAGCAGGTCGTTCATTTTCTTATGAACCGGCAAACTTTCACCGCTAATAATGGCTTCATTGATGTCGGCTTCTCCCCATAAAATTTTTGCATCTGCCGGAATTTTTTCACCAGACTTGATTAATAATAAATCCCCCACTTTTAGATGGGTACTGTCTACTGGAAAAATATGTTCCTGATGCTGATCATCAAAGGCAATCATATTGGCCATCACTTTTTCATCTTGGGTAAGTTCGCGGATAGCTTGTTGGGTAGAATCTACTGCCCTGTCTTCGAGCCAGTTGCCAAAAAATACCAAGGTAAGAATGGTGGCCGTTGTTTCGTAAAATAGAAAGTCGGGGCCCTTCTCGGTAATGGTTCCATACAAACTGTATCCAAAAGATGCCAATGCGCCGATGGTGATCAGCACATTCATATTGGGAATGCCACCGCGCAATGAATTCCAAGCGCTCTTGCCAAAAAATTGCATACCTACACATAAAACCGGCAGGGTGATCAGGCATTGAACAATCGGATTCATTAACCAGTGAATATGAACACCCGGTATCATGTGAACCAGCAAAGGGATGGTAAAAATCAGGCAGAAAACAAATCGTTGAAAATGGTTGGTAAATCGAAATCGATTGGTATTGCCAGCGGTTGCTGACTCATTCAATACCTGATAGCCCAACGAATAAATGCCGGCACTCAATTCTGAAGGAGGAATTTCCGATGGATTGGAAAAGCTCACTTCTCCTCCAATAAAATTTACCCGAACATTATCCAGTCCTTTTTTTTCTAAGTATTGTTGAATCGTGAGGGCACAGTTGGTGCAACTCATGCCGGCCACTTTCCAGTTAACGGTCTCTGTATCTTGCATGGTATTATATTTCAGCCCAAATAATACACAAAGGTACAACAATGGCACCCTCTTACCATTCTCGCCCATTTTTGCATCTCTGAAATCCAAATACTCCATCGCCATGCCTATCTTTGCCAAATGGATAGGGTATTTCAGTTGCAGGAATTAGATCAGGTGGTTGCCCAGTTATGGGAAGAAGGGAAAGACCGGCCCATTTGGGCATTTTTTGCCCCCATGGGAGCGGGGAAAACCACCTTGATTTCCCGATTGAGTAAATGGCTGGGCATTGAAGATTCGGTAAGCAGCCCTACTTTTTCTATCATCAATGAATATCAACTACCCAATGGGGAAAGCGTTTGTCATATGGATTGGTACCGCCTCAATGGTTCGGCAGAAGCAGTTCAGGCGGGGGTAGAGGAGCGAATTATTTCGGGAGATCGTTGTTGGATAGAATGGCCCGAGCGCGCAGCCGAGTTGTTGCCGGATGATACTTGGTTTATTACTCTTAGGGCGGAAAATGCCGATACTCGGCATATTAGAACCGGTAACCAGTAGTTTTCGTAAACCTATAGTGAATATCTTACGCCCCTGGTTGTGGTATAAATCAATTATTTTTATATCCAATCAGTAATTCATTTTTCATGGCCCAGAAACCATCGGTAAGTACCTCCTTTACTTACGAAACCCAGGAGGAAGTGTTAGATGTAAAACCTCAGGGTACCAAATTGCATATTGGTATTCCCAAAGAAACCGCCTTTCAGGAGAACAGAATAGCCCTTACGCCCGATGCAGTTGGGGTATTGGTGATGAATGGCAATCAGGTATCAGTTGAACATAAGGCCGGAGAGGGTAGTCATTTTTCGGATGCCGATTATGCCGAGGCCGGCGCCACTATCATCTACGATCGCGAAGAAATTTTTCGTTGTCCGATTTTAGTTAAGAGTGCTCCTCCCGTGGTGGAAGACATGCCTTTGATTCAGATGAATCAAACGATTATTTCACCGGTTCATTTTTCTGCTTTACAACGCGAGTTGATCAGTCATATGATGGAAAAAAGAGTTACCGCACTCAGCTTCGAAAATTTTAAAGATGAAAGTGGTACCTATCCGATTGTTCGGAGCATGAGTGAGATTGCTGGTAGTGCGGTGATGTTAATAGCCGGTCAATACCTGAGCAGTTTCAATCAGGGCAAGGGAGTATTGTTGGGAGGCATCAGCGGAATTCCGCCCACCAAAGTGGTGATTATTGGTGCAGGTATCGTAGGAGAATTTGCCACCCGCAATGCATTGGCACTGGGAGCTTCGGTTAAAGTTTTCGATAACAATGTGTATCGATTAAAACAGTTGCAGAATAATTTAGGGCAACGTATATGGACGAGTGTGCTGGAGCCCAAAATTTTAGCCAAGCAACTAAAAACCTGCGAGGTTGCCGTTGGGGCATTGAGTAATGAAGTGGGCAGGGCCCCGGTAGTTGTTACCGAACAAATGGTTGCCGCTATGCGAAGTGGCAGCATTATTATTGATGTTGCTATCGATCGGGGCGGATGTTTTGAAACCAGCGAGTTAACCAGTTACGAAAAACCTACTTTGGTAAAACATGGTGTTATCCATTATGGTGTTCCCAATATTCCCAGTGGATTTGCGCGCACTGCCAGTCAGGCCATCAGCAATGTATTGATGCCGCTGATACTCGAAATCAGTGATGAGGGTGGATTAGAAGAAATGGTGTGGCACAAATTAAATGTTCGCGAAGGGGTATATCTTTTCAGAGGAGCCCTAACGGATTTTTATATCAGTGAACTTTTTGATTTGAAGTATACCGACCTGAATTTATTAATCGCCAGTCGCCGGTAATTCCTATTTATTTCAGCTAGGCTCAGTCGAAAAATATACACCCCGGTCTTTCAGAAATGATGTAATCAGTTCATGTGAAATACATTGGCCCAAATGTGCCACTGCCTGCCCTTTCCATTCTGCAATGCCTCCGGGATTATTAAGGGATACCTGATCGGGAAAAGTGCCTAGTGCGAGATGGCGGGTTGCTGTTTGAATACCTGTCACTGTTCCCTGATTATTAAATAAGGGTCCTCCACTATGGCCAGGATACCCGGGAGTACTCATTTCAATTCCTTGTTGAGGAAGATATCGGGTTACCATCCCCTCAATGGGGAAAATGGGCGTACTTGGAATTCCTGTGGGGGTCCATTCTATATCATCCTGCTGTTCGTTGTAGCGATAATTATTGAAAGCAGTGAAAGGAAATCCAATTCGGCAAAGTTGATTGCCAGGTCGCACGGTTGTTGATGCTGAAGGGAAACTGGCATGACCTTGGTACAGAATTTTTTCGAAGCCATGAAATTTTATCAATGCCAAATCGGCATCGGGATGTTCCCAGCAGGTAAAGCCCGACATACTGTTTACACAATCAACAAACGTGGTTTTCATCTGCACTACCTGGCCGTTGGTGTACCCATATTTTTTTTCCAGTGCTAACTGTTGAGCAGAATGGGTAATAGAACGAAGCTCTTGTTTAAACAACTGGTATTGCTGATTCAATTGTTCTGCCATACCCAACCAACGGGTTACATGTTTACAGGTGAGTGCTTCGGCCTGATTGTTTACGAAAAACAAAGTAGCACTGCTGGCGATTACCTGTTTACTTCCATAGGTTCTCAAAATGGTATTAACCGGACGAGTATAACCGGTAACTTTTTCTATGGCATCTGCAAACATGAATAATTATTGATAGTCGGGTAAGTGAATATGCGCGCTGCAAAATACAGTTTCCTGTGGATCGTTGCTGCCAACCAAGGTAAGTCTGTTTTCTCCCGGTCCGGTACAGAGATTCTTATACAATTCATATCCAGCCCTATCCAGGTTAGCACAAGGTTCATCTAGCAAAATAACGGGTACATCCGAATAAAATGCCTGCGCCAGTTTTAAACGCTGTTTCATACCGCTGCTGAAATAACGAATTTGTTTGTTGGTGGCTTTATCTAGAGATACGGCCGCTAATATTTCGGAAATGGATATGCCAGAAAGAAAGGGTTTAAAATGTTGGTGAAAAGATAAAAACTCCTGGGCGGTCATTTCTTCTATCAATTCCCAATAAGGTGCGGAGATAGCTACCTGTTTAAAAAAATCTTCCTCTGCCAGTTGGGTAGTTGCTTCTTTTGAAACCGAATGATAAGCAAGGCTTCCTTCGCTTAGGTGAATGGCTCCGGCAATACATTGGAGCAGGGTACTTTTTCCACTTCCATTGGGGCCTGTTATTGCGTATGATTTTCCGGGTTCAAATTGAAAAGAGAGGTTGCGGAATATCCATTCGCGGTTAAATTTTTTTCCGGCAGCTTGCAGGGAAATACCAACGGACTTCCTTAAAGAAGTTGGGTGTTGGATAGATATGTATCCGTTGGTTGGCATATAAGAAAAGAAGGAACGAAATAAATTATTCGTCGTCGGTTACCCCTTTGATGTAGCGTTTGATGATACCTCTGCCGCTCTCTCTTACAAAGGTTACAATTTCATCCCGCTCATCAGTGGCCTGCAATTCTTCTTCAATAAATTCCAGGGCCTGGGTAGTATTAAATCCTTTGTTATAGATAGTTCGATATACATCCAAGATATGATTGATCTGGTTGAGGGGGAATCCTCTTCTTTTTAAACCCACGCTGTTTACGCCTCCGTAACTCAGTGGGTTGCGCACGGCTTTAATATAGGGGGGCACGTCTTTACTCACCAAACTACCTCCGGCAATAAAAGTATGTTGTCCGATATTCACAAACTGATGTACGGCACTCACACCACCCACAATGGCCCAGTCGCCAATGGTAACGTGACCGGCTACCTGCACACTGTTACTTAAAATACAGTTGTTGCCAATGATGCAGTCGTGGGCTATATGGCTATATGCCATAATCAAACAATTACTTCCTACCACGGTTTTGCCTCGGTCGGTGGTACCGCGGTTGATGGTTACAAATTCACGTATGGTAGTATTATCGCCTATTTCAGCGGTGGTTTTTTCGCCGTTATATTTTAAGTCTTGCGGAATGGCTCCTAATACTGCTCCGGGAAATATGCGGCAGTTTTTTCCTATGCGGGTGCCTTCCATAATGGTAACATTACTGCCAATCCAGGTACCCTCACCAATTTTAACATCCCCATGAATAACCGTAAATGGGTCAATCTTCACATTGGGTGCAATGGAAGCGTTTGGGTCGATATAGGTATAGGGATGCGTCATGTTTCAGTAGTTGTTATTAATAGGGCTTAATCGGGGCGGCGAACAATTTGGGCTACTAGATCGGCTTCGGTGGCAACTTTTCCGCCCACAAAAACGGTTCCCCGCATTTCGCAAATGCCTCTGCGGATGGGTCCGTTCAGTTCCATTTTTAAAACCATGGTATCGCCGGGACGCACCATTTGTTTGAATTTGCAGTTATCAATTTTTAAAAAATAGGTATCGTATTTCCCTTCCGGCATCGAATTGATGCATAAGATTCCGCCGGTTTGTGCCAGGGCTTCAATTTGAATAACACCGGGCATTACAGGGTTTCCGGGAAAATGTCCGGGGAAGAACCATTCGTTGAAGGTTACGTTTTTAATACCAACAATATGGGTATCGGTTAGTTCAACAATCTTATCTACAAATAAAAATGGATGTCGGTGGGGAAGTGTTTTTTCAATTTTATCCAGCGTATATACCGGAGGCATAGCCGGATCGTACACGGGTACATTTTTCACGTGTTTATTTTTGCGGATGTATTGCTTTATTTTTTTGGCAAATTCAACGTTGGTGCTGTGTCCGGGACGGTTGGCAATGATACGGGCCTTGATGGGGTAGCCAATCAGGGCGAGGTCGCCAATTACATCCAGCAACTTATGCCGGGCGGGTTCGTTGGGGAACCTCAGTTCGAGGTTGTTCAGGTATCCTTCGCTTTTTACTTCAATTTTATCGCGCTTAAATACTTTGGCAAGGCGACCCATTTCGGCATCAGAAACAGCTTTGTCTACCACTACAATGGCATTGTTAATATCGCCGCCTTTAATCAGGTCGTGCTCTAACAACATTTCCAGTTCGTGTAAGAAACAAAAAGTTCGGCAGGGGGCGATTTCTGTTTTAAAATCTTTGATGGTTTTTAGTCCCGCATGCTGGGTTCCTAAAACAGGACTATTAAAATCAATCAGGGTGGTGAGTTGATAGTCGAGCGCGGGGAGTGCTACCATTTCAACGCGTTTTTCATCGTCGTAGTGGTAAATATTTTCATCGAGGCTATACCAAGCTTTGGCGGCATCCTGTTCCTCAACGCCGGCATCTTCAATTAGGGCTATAAAGGGAGCAGAACTGCCATCCATGATGGGTACTTCGGGGCCATTTAATTCAATTAAAATATTGTCGATTCCCATGCCTACCATGGAGGCAAGAATATGTTCTACAGTGCTTACTTTGGTATCCCCAATTTGGAGGGTAGTACCGCGGCTGGTATCGGTAACTAGGTCGCAGTCAGCTTTAATTAAGGGCTGGTTAGGCAAATCAACCCGTTGAAATTGAATCCCAAATCCCGGATGGGCGGGTTTGAGCGTCATATCAACTAAAATTCCGGTATGTAATCCGGTTCCACTAATATGGATGGGTTTAGAGAGTGTGTGCTGCTTATCGGGGTTAAATTGATGGTTCATACTGGTTACCTTTTTCAAATGCCATTCCCCTCAAACAGCAGGATGAAGCAGTTTTGGCTTCCTCCATAGGGTAAACGCAACAAAATTTCCGGTAAAAGTACGAATTAAGCCTGTATTCTAATGGGTTGGACTTAGGGTTTTGCGTACATATTTGCCAAATCACGCACCAATTTTTCCAATTCTGCTATTCTTTTTTCTAATTCGGGCAGTTGTCGGGTATGGGCTTGTTGGCGCATTGAGGTTGTAAAGTCGATTGCCGGATTGCCATGCCAGCTAAGATGTGGTGTTTTCAGGCTTTTGGTAATTCCCGATTTGGCACCCACTTTACTACCGTCGGCAACCTGAATATGGCCGGCTACACCTACCTGACCTCCCATCATAACCTGCTTACCTACCTTAGTGCTGCCACTGATGCCGGTTTGGGCTGCAATAACGGTTTGCTCGCCAATATCAACATTATGAGCTATCTGAATAAGGTTATCGAGTTTTGCTCCCTTGCGAATAATGGTTGAGCCAATCGTAGCCCGATCGATGGTAACATTCGCACCGATTTCAACTTGGTTTTCGATACGTACATTTCCAATCTGGGGTACTTTGCTCAGTGACCCATCGTTTTGGGGGGCATACCCAAATCCATCGCTGCCTATAATGCTTCCGGCATGAATGGTTACCTGATTTCCTATGATACAATCGTGGTAAACAACTACACCCGGGTGCAAAACCACCTGATCGCCCATCACTACATTGTTACCAATAAATACTCCCGGAAATATTTTTACTTGATTGCCCAATTGAACATGATCCCCGATATAGGCAAACGCGCCAACAAATACATTTGTTCCCATTGTGGCACTGCCGCTGATATAACTGGGTTGCTGAATGCCTTCTAAAGCGGCAGTAGTAAGTTCTTGATATTTCCCTAATAAAATTGCAAAGGCACTGTATGCATCTGGAACCCGGATCAACGTAGCGGAAACAGATTCTGTAAGCGCAAGACTTTCGTTAATAATAATAATAGTAGCACCCGAAGTATATAAATATTGTTCGTATTTGGGATTGGCCAGAAATGAAAGTTGACCTGCAACTGCTTCTTCAATTTTTCCAAAGCCTTGAACGGTAGCATGGGCATCGCCCTCTATCTTACCCTGAATCATCAACGCTATTTGTGAGGCTGTAAATTGCATGGTTAAGGGTGGTTTGGTGGAGATAAAGATAATTTTCTTTTATCGGAATTTGCGGCAGCTATTGGTTAGGGAAGTGTACAAATGTAAAATTTTTTAACTGGGGCTGAAAGGTTTTCATGAATTAGTGCATTTTCTATTCGGGAGATGTCGGTTACTGTTCCATCCTTAAATAAAACCTGTATTCTTTCATCCTTTAGTTGATATAGCGTGTTGGTTGCTTCCCCGGTAAAACATACAAAGGGT
Organism: uncultured Bacteroidota bacterium; assembly: GCA_903899675.1. Lineage (GTDB taxonomy): Bacteria > Bacteroidota > Bacteroidia > Chitinophagales > Chitinophagaceae > Sediminibacterium. Next base: position 10,275 of record CAIUKP010000162.1, read on the forward strand.
AAATCGGCTTCATTTATCGGATAGTGCAGCAATAACTCCTGTTGTTTTTGTTGCAGATATTTGGGAGGAAAGGGGGCAGCCTGAATGCGGCAGTAAAAAAGCTGCCTGTTTAACAATCGATTACATAATAGGGAAAGTACTGGGTCGCTGTGCTTACTCCACCGCTTAATGGCATGCATAATATCATGGTCGTCGAGGGAACAAAAGCGAATGATATTATCTTCTGTAAGGGATTGGATGGGATTGGCTAGAAAATAATCGAGGGCTGTTATGGTTTGTAATTCCATGTCGTTGGGTGAAAAAATCGCTCTAACCCGCTCAATAATTTTTACCATCATTTTTTCAGCAGCCAGCACCGTTTTATGTAGGTAAACCTGCCAATACATTTGCCGCCGAGCAATTAAAAATTTTTCAACGCTGTAAATTCCTTTTTCTTCTATCATTAATTGCCCATTCCAAACAGTTAACATTTTTAATATACGGTCGTATCCAATTACCCCTTCACTTACGCCCGAAAAAAAGCTGTCTCTGCTCAAGTAATCCATCCGGTCCATATCCAGCTGACCACTGATCAACTGATGAAGAAAAGGCTGGTGATATTGGTTGGTAAATATTTGTATGGCCAAATCGAGGGCACCTCCACATTCTTTGTTCAGCATTTGCATAATTGCCAGCGACATAGTTTCGTGGTGTACTCCTTCCAGCACCCTGTTTTCTAATGCATGCGAATAGGGGCCATGCCCTATATCATGTAAAAGAATCGCACATTTAACGGCAACTTCTTCTGCAGCTGAAATGGCGATTCCTTTGCTTCTGAGTTCGGCAACGGCATTTCCCATTAGGTGATATGCGCCCAGCGAATGATGGAGCCGGGTATGCACTGCACCAGGATAAACCATAGAAGCCATAGCCATCTGCTGAATTCTTCTTAACCGCTGGTAATAAGGATGTTCCAAAATAAAAAATATCAGTGGGTGGCTGATGGTAATAAATCCGTAAACCGGATCGTTGATGATTTTTCTTTTTTCGGGCATCCGTTGTTTTTGAATTGTTAAAACCTTTTGCTGAACAGGTGTAAAAGTACAAAGAAGATGGACGTTAGCCGAGAATGGAATAGATTTACTTTATAAGAGAAGGCAAGCACTTTTTACTATTTAAAACTACACTTCATGGCGGAAATTCAGGTTTTGTGGGTAGATGATGAAATTGAGAGTTTACAAGCGCAGGTGATTTTTTTGCAGCAGAAGGGGTATTCCGTAACCGCTGTTTCTAATGGTTTTGATGCAATCGAGTTGGTAAAGCGCCAATTTTTTGATGTGGTGCTGATGGATGAATCTATGCCTGGGATTTCGGGATTACAAACCATGCAGCAATTAAAAGAAATTAATAAACTGCTGCCAGTTGTATTAATTACCCGAAATGATACGGAGCGTTTGATGGATGAAGCTATTGGAAGTCAAATTGCCGACTACCTAATTAAGCCAGTTAATCCTCAGCAGGTTTTACTCAGTTTAAAAAAAATCATCGATAACAGGCGGCTGGTTGCAGAAACAACCACCTCTCATTATCAGCAACAAATGAATCAATTGTTTGCTCAGTTGCACAATAATCCAGATCATCAAACCTGGATGGATATTTACCGGAAATTGGTGTATTGGGAACTTGAGATGGAAAAAAGTGATAGCCCCGAAATGCAGGAAATTTTTTATGCGCAAAAGCAGGAGGCCAATGTAGCTTTTGGAAAATTTGTTAGTCGGGAATATTCGGAATGGCTAAATCCTCGCAGTTTATCGGCACCGGTAATGAGTCATCACCTGCTTTCAATAAAAGTGTTGCCACATTTGCAAACAGGTAAACCACTGTTTTGCGTGTTAATTGATAACCTCCGCTTAGATCAGTGGAAGGCGATAGAACCCTTACTAGCCGAATCGTTTCGGATTGTAGAAGAAGATAGTTTTTATTCGATATTGCCTACTGCAACTCAATATGCACGCAATGCCATCTTTGCCGGTTTATTACCGGTAAACATTCAGCAACAGTTTCCGGAATATTGGAAAAATGATGAAGAGGAGGGCGGAAAAAATTTGCATGAATTATTTTTTTTACAGGCACAATTGAAGCGCTTGAAGAAGGAACATCTGAGTGTGAGTTATCATAAAATTACACATCATCAGGAAGGGGTTCAGCTGGCTGCTCAGGTACATAATTTATTACACAATGATCTCAACATCATCGTATACAATTTTGTAGATACCCTAAGCCATGCAAGAACAGAAATAGAATTATTAAAGGAATTGGCTGGTGATGAAACCAGTTACCGAAGTTTAACCCGCAGCTGGTTCGAGCATAGTCCATTACACCAGACCTTGAAAAAACTTTCCGAAAAAAATATAACCCTGGTGCTGGCAACCGATCATGGAAGTGTGCGGGTAAAAACGCCCCATAAGGTAATTGGGGATAAGCAAACTACCGCCAATTTACGGTATAAACATGGCAGAAATTTGCAGTATGAAGCAAAAGAAGTGTTGGCTTTCAGAGAGCCTGCTGTGGCTGGATTACCAACCCCTACGGTAAATTCGAGCTATATTTTCGCCAGGGAAGATGGATTTTTATGTTATCCCAATCATTTTCATCAATATGCACAGTTTTACAAAAACTCCTTTCAACATGGCGGGATCAGCTTAGAGGAAATGATTATCCCCGTTATTCGTATGGAAAGCCGAGGAAAGTGAAAAACTGGTAATTATATCACGCAATCTTTTCAGATATGTGGATAAAAGAAAACGTTTTACAACCCAGTGCTGGTTAATTTTGAATAGAAATCGTAGCTCTGATGATGAAGTATACCCAAGGAACGCTGGATAAATACACTGCCATTCTTACCGAATCGGGATACATTATTCGTTATGAGCGGGGCACTTTTCAAAGTGGCTGGTGTTTGCTCGAATCGCGGAAAATAGTGGTGCTCAATAAATTTTTATCAACTGAAGGGCGCATCAATATCTTGATAGATATCATCCCTCAGATACCCATTTCGTATGATCTGTTGACTTTAGAATCGCAGAAGTTGCTGGATACAATTGTAAAAAGGGTAGAACACGCAGCCTGATTTCGGGAAATACGTAATCTTTATCCTTTCCATTTATAGTAGATTTGTTGGGTGAATGTACCGGAGTTACATATAACTTTTTTGGGTACCGGAACCAGTTCCGGGGTTCCCATGATTGGATGTACATGTGCAGTTTGCCTATCCTCCGACCCTCGTGATAATCGATTGCGCAGCAGTATACGGGTAAGCTCTCCCACCACTACGTTGGTAATAGATACTACTCCCGATTTTCGGTATCAGATGTTGCGAAGTCGCACTATACAGTTAGATGCTGTATTATATACCCATCCGCATAAAGATCATATTGCCGGCCTTGATGATATTCGTGCCTACAACTTTTTCAACAAGAAGGCGATGCCCTTATATGCCAATTCTTTAACGGAGGAGGCATTGCGGCGAGATTACTATTATGCATTTGCCGACTTAACTTATCCGGGTATTCCAGAAATACGCATTGAGCCTATTGATAATAAGCCCTTTTTGGTGGGTGATATTCCTATTCAGCCCATTGAAGTATGGCACCATCGGATGCCTGTATTGGGGTTTAGATTGGGCGATATTACCTATATAACGGATGCAAATCGCATAGAGCCGGAGGAATTGGAAAAAATTAGAGGTTCTCGTATCCTAATTCTGAATGCCCTTAGAAAAGAAAAACACTTGTCGCATTTTACCCTGGCTGAAGCTATACAGGTGGCAGCATCGCTTCAGATACCAGAAGTATATTTTACCCATATCAGTCATCAATTGGGAACCCATGCCTCCATTTCGGCCGAATTACCCCCATCTTTCCATTTAGGGTATGATAGTTTGGAATTAACCCTTGGCAACTGCTGATTTCCGCTCGAATGTTAAGCTACACCCGGCATTATAAGGCCGGCAAAACGGAAAATATGCAATCGCATTGGCAATCTTATTTTATTTTCAGCAAAAATGAACGGATAGCGTTGGTGAGTTTTATGGTACTTATGAGTGCTTTTTTAACGGCCCCGTATTGGTACCATTTGATAATTCCTCCATCTAAAGAGCAAAAAGCCATCCGATTTCAGTTAACGCAGTTTGCAGCGGATAGTTTGATACCTGGTAGTTCTGAAACAGCCATTGCTGCCGAAACAGAAGTTGACAATAAACGGACCATCCTTATTCTCCATCCATTTAATCCAAATCAACTTCAAGAAGCCGATTGGATATCGATGGGACTACCTGCAAAAACTGCCCGAACGATTCAGCGCTATATTAGTAAGGGAGGTCGGTTTCTACAACCCAATGATCTTCGAAAAATTTGGGGAATACGTGAATCGGATGTGGCGCGATTATTACCCTACATACGGCTGGAGAAACCTGCTACTATTCATCCACTTACACAATCTTTCCAAAAACCGCCTTTAGAGTATTCTCCTATAGATATAAATGCAGCTGATTCAGCTGTATGGGCATCCTTGCCGGGTATTGGTAAGGTTTTAAGCAAACGCATTATTCATTACCGACATCGATTGGGAGGATTTCGGTCTGTTGAGGATCTTCGGCAGGTGTATGGATTGGCTGATTCGGTTTATAGAAAACTTTTACCCTTTCTGCGCATATCGGTTGCTGAAAAAGGCAAACCCAATTTGAACACTTTATCTGCAAAGGGTTTAACACAGATTGTAGGAATTGATCAAGAAATTGCTCAGGCTATTGTTGTTTACCGGCAACAAAATGGTCCTTTTCAAAACCTCAATGGGTTGCGCCAGCTGGTATTCATCAACGATTCGTTGTTGGCAATCCTCAGCAATCGGGTGCTGATTCAGTAGAAAGCCTAAATGGTGTCTTCTGATTGGCTACCTGTAGAAAAAATTTGATCTACGGCACCTCCCAGCATCGGGAATTTTTCTTTCACAAATGCGGCAATACTTTGAATTGCTTTTGTGGCTTGCTCGGGAGTGATTCCGGCTTCTTTAATCAACTTGTTAATGAGTTCCTGCATATAAAAGGGTATAAATTGAATGATAAGATGCAATATTAAATTACTCCTTTTGAATGATGCCTGAAAGTTATGCCCACTGTTAATGGAGAGGATGTGGAGGCGCGCTTAGGCCACTTTTAATGCACTCAGTTTGCTCTTGTTAAACATTTGCTGAGCATACGCTAATGTAATGTGCAAATGACGAGTAGCGGTTCCTGGTAATTCGAACATGGCATCGGTAAGAATA
>CAIUKP010000163.1 GCA_903899675.1 uncultured Bacteroidota bacterium
GCACCAATTTCGGCACCCATGTTACAGATAGTTCCTTTACCTGTGCAGCTCATGCTTTCGGCACCTTCACCAAAATATTCTACAATTGCGCCGGTTCCGCCTTTTACGGTAAGAATGCCGGCTACTTTTAATATTACATCTTTGGGGGCAGTCCAGCCACTCAATTTTCCAGTTAATTTAATACCAATTAATTTAGGCCATTTTAATTCCCAGGGTAAGCCGGCCATTACGTCGCAGGCATCAGCCCCACCTACTCCAATGGCAATCATACCTAATCCACCGGCGTTTACGGTATGGGAGTCTGTTCCAATCATCATCCCTCCAGGAAATGCATAGTTTTCGAGCACTACCTGGTGAATGATACCAGCTCCGGGTTTCCAGAAGCCGATACCATATTTATTAGAAACGGAGGCAAGAAAATCATATACTTCTTTACTCTCCTCATTGGCTACTTTCAAATCTTCATCTGCCTCCACTCTGGCAGTAATCAGGTGGTCGCAGTGCACAGTAGAAGGAACAGCGGCTGTGGGCCTGCCTGCCTGCATAAACTGCAACAAAGCCATCTGAGCTGTTGCATCCTGCATTGCTACGCGGTCTGGTGCAAAATCAACATAACTTTTGCCTCTTTCAAATACCTGTAATGCCTGGTCTGGATGCAGGTGGGCAAATAATATTTTCTCGCTTAGGGTTAAAGGACGACCTAACGCTGTGCGAGCTGCATCTACCTTGGCAGGCAGCGAAGCGTACACTTTTTTAATCATCTCGATGTCGAATGCCATAGTGTTTTTTTTTGTTGATATTTGCAGAAATAATTATATAAAAGAAATAAAAATGGCCTAAGGCCCGCTTGGGAGCACAAAATTACCAAAAAAGCTTGGTGGCTCACAACTCTTTTGGCATTTATTGGTTAATTTTAAATACAAGGGAGAAAATTCTACAAGCACCATGCAAAAAATAAGGGATTATATCGAGTTTAATATATTTGGCGTTTGCACCGTATTGGGCGAAAAATTTGGCATTGCCAGTTCCAGAATCCGACTCTGGTTTATTTATATCAGTTTTTTAACCTTCGGTTCACCGGTGATTATTTATATGATCCTAGCTTTTTGGATTAATATGAAGGAATATATCACATTTGGAAAGCGCAATCCGCTTCGTAATTGGTAATTCAGTAATTAGAGGGCTTTTCTAATCCTCACCAGTTGTTCCAGCAAGGGTTCCAGTAAATGCAGTGGAAGCATATTGGCACCGTCGCTTTTGGCAACGGATGGATTGGGATGTGTTTCTATAAAAAGTCCATCGGCTCCTGCAGCTATAGCCGCTTTGGCTATGGTTCCTATCAACTGCGGATTGCCGCCGGTAACCCCACTACTTTGGTTAGGCTGCTGTAGCGAGTGGGTACAGTCCATTACCACCGGAACCCCGTGTTCCTGCATCCAAGGAATATTGCGATAATCTACTATCAGATCTTGGTATCCGAAACTATTGCCTCTTTCCGTTAATAGTATTTGGTTGTTCCCCGCCTGTTGTATTTTTTCAACAGCAAATTTCATCGAAGGGCCACTGAGAAATTGTCCCTTTTTTACGTTCACTACTTTTCCTGTAGCCGCCGCCGCCTGCAATAAATCGGTTTGGCGGCAAAGAAAGGCAGGTATTTGTAAAATATCTACAAATGGAGCAGCCAGCGAGGCTTCTGGCGCCGAATGAATATCCGAAGTAGTGGGTAATCCGAAAGCATCACCGGCTTTTTTTACCAGCGATAAGCCCAAATCATCCCCAATTCCGGTAAATGATCCGGCACTGGTGCGATTAGCTTTTCGATAACTGGCTTTAAATACGCAGGGTATACCATAAATTTTACCAAGTGCAGCCAGTTTTTCGGCAATTTCCATCACCAGTTCCTCCGACTCAACCACACAGGGGCCGGCAATTAAAAAAAAGGAATTGGGTAAATAAGATTGCTTACTAAAAAGTGATTGTAAATAGGGAGGTAACTGGTTCATGAATTTCTTTTGTGTGGAGGTTGGTAAAATTAAGTAATATTTGTTGTATGCTCAACGCAGGGTAAGAACTGCTATGTTTACATAAAGTATCGGCCCGGTTTTTTGATTAATTTGCACTCTGAAAAATATACTATGGCGGCAAGAAAAGACAAAATATTGGTAATTGGCGCATCCGGACAAATTGGGGTTGAACTCACACTGGCTCTCAGGAAGATTTATGGTAATGCGCAGGTAATTGCTTCCGACTTGCGCGAAGAGAATCCACTGTTAAAGGATACCGGCCCCTACGTGAGTTTAGATGTGATGAATAAAGAAATGCTGCATGTGCAGGTTATCCGGCAGAATATTACCCAGATTTATTTATTGGCTGCCATGCTATCTGCCACCGGCGAAAAAAATCCTCATCTGGCCTGGCACCTCAATATGCAAGGATTATTAAACGTGCTGGATATTGCAAGGGAAGAACAACTGCATAAGGTGTACTGGCCCAGTAGTATTGCAGTTTTTGGGCCTACCTCACCCAAGCAATCTTGTCCGCAACAAACCATCATTGAACCCACCACGGTATATGGAATCAGTAAATATGCAGGTGAGTTTTGGTGTAACTACTACCATACTCGTTTTGGGATAGATGTTCGCAGTTTGCGGTATCCTGGTTTAATAAGTTATAAATCTTTACCTGGCGGCGGCACCACCGATTATGCTGTTGAAATTTATCAGGAAGCCCTGGTAAATGGAAGTTACAAATGCTATTTGAAGCCCGATACGTATTTGCCGATGATGTACATGCCGGATGCATTGCGGGCAACTTTAGAATTGATGGAAGCGCCTGCCCAAGCACTTTCGGTGAGAACATCTTACAATATAGCCGGCATGAGTTTTTCCCCCACAGAAATTGCCGCTTCTATACAAAAGTATCTTCCCGATTTTTCTATCCAGTATCAGGCCGATTACCGGCAAGCAATTGCTGAAAGTTGGCCACAAAGTATTGATGATGCTGTTGCGAATGCCGATTGGGGATGGAAACCGGCCTTCGATTTAGATAAAATGACGGTTGACATGCTTACCCATCACCCCGAAAATAAGGGCCGCAAAATAAGCTGATTGCACCTGCATTAAAACCGAAACCCAATACCAATATTGGCACCGCGGATTCCACCCCAAGGTCCGGAAACCTTGATATTGGCACCGCTGCTGTTTACCGTGCTAGTGATATTGAAAGGTTCAATTTTAATGCCATTTAAACTGTTTTGCAAGGAGGCTTGATCGGATGGGGAAAGCGGAACAACCGAAACCAAATCTAAATTTCCATTGCAACTGCCATAATGTGCTCCGATAATCTGAAAATCTAACAATAGCTTTTTCGATAAGTTAAACTGCCAACCCAGCATAATGCCTCCACTGGTGGCCGTTACTTTTCCAGTAAAATCGCCCGTTTTATCAAGGGGAACCCCTCCGGTTGTAGACGTATATCTTACAGGAGTAGATGCATTAAAAGTAGAAAAACGCAAGTAAGGAGCGAGATAAAAACCTTTCAGATTCCCTTTGCCTAGGTAAAAACGAATCTCAGGAGTAATGGCAGAGTTACCCACTCTAATTTCGTTGAATTTTACGTCGCCGCTTTGGAAATTATTATCAAAGTAACTATTAAATGGAATGGTGCCTGTAGGCATAAAGCGATAGCTAATGGAGAGGGAAATTTTACGACTGATTGCTCTTTCGTAAGTGAAATGATAGTTGCCTAATGCCATCGAACTTAGGTTCCAGCGAACAATATTTTTGGGTACTCCGGCTGGGCCAGATTTTTCCTGTGCCAAAGAGAATAAAGGTAACAGTAGCAAAAGGGCAATTGCTTTTTTCA
>CAIUKP010000164.1 GCA_903899675.1 uncultured Bacteroidota bacterium
CTATATGTGGGCTGTTGCTATTCATAAGTAATGGTTGTGCCGGTATTCCCCTGGAGTATATCCAATAACTGTAGGGCGTTACCAATCATTATTTTTTTTGCACCTCCGGCAAGGGTAGCAAAAGCATTTTCTAATTTAGGAATCATTCCGTCGGCAATGATTTTTTCTTGTAACAATTGCTGATATAGGGCAAAATGAATATGAGGAATAACAGAATCGGCATCCTGCAGGTCGCGCAATACGCCACTTCTCTCAAAAGCATACACCAATTGAACCGAATAGGTTGTGCTAAGCGCCGTTGCCAGGGAAGCGGCAATGGTATCGGCATTCGTATTTAGTAATTGTCCGGTTGTATCAGCCGTGATAGGGGCAATTACTGGCGTTAGTTCTTGTAAAAGCAAGCTCGATAATAATTGACCATTTACCGAATCAATATCCCCCACCCATCCAAAATCAATCGTAGGATGCTGCCGTTTATGTGCGGTAATTAAACACCCATCTGCCCCACACAATCCGATACTTAAACACCCCTGAGCATTCAGGGAAGCCACCAGATTTTTGTTGATATATCCGGCATATACCATGGTTACTATACGCAAAGTTTCGCTGTCGGTAATGCGCCTGCCCTCTATCATTTGCTGCTGAACCCCCATTTTTTCTGCTAAGGTGGTAGCCAGTTTGCCTCCTCCGTGAACCAATACTTTTTTGCCGGGCAATTGAACAAACTGCTCGAGAAACAAGGCAAGTTTTGATTCGTTGTCTAGAATCTGCCCCCCAATTTTTATAATGGTAACCGTTTCTTGCATACTAATTATTGCTGCTTTAGTATTTCGGCCAATACCGCCTGAGCTGCCCATACCCGATTGCCTGCCTGCCGGGTAACCAGACTATGGGTTCCATCTAAAACCTCATCACTTAATTCAATGTTTCTTCTAACAGGCAAACAATGCATAACGCCCGCATTTCGGGTGATGGATAGTTTTTCTTCAGTTAACATCCAAGCCGGATCATTTTCATACACTTTACCATAATCGGTATAGGTACTCCAGTTTTTTACATAAACAAAATCCGCATCCCGTAAGGCATCCTCCTGTGCATGGGTTATGGTTGCCCCTTGGGTGAACCGGGTATCAAGCTCATAGTCTTCTGGATGAGTAATTACAAATTCCGCCTTGCCCCAGGCATTTACCCACTGCGCAAAACTATTGGCTACACATTGAGGCAATGGTTTGATATGTGGTGCCCAGGTTAATACCACTTTAGGTTTTCGAGTAGCAGGCCATGCCTGCTGTTGCATGGTTTCGGTGATGGTTATTAAATCGGCAAATGATTGCAGGGGATGTAAAGTGGCACTTTCTAAACTTATCACTGGCACACCGGCATATTTTACAAACTGACGAATAAACATTTCACTATAATCGTCTTCCTTATTCATTAATGAAGGAAAGGTTCGGATACAGAGGATATCGAAGTATTGTCCTAACACAGGTCCTGCATCTTTAATATGCTCAACGGTTGAGCCGCTCATGATGGCTCCTTCTTCAAATTCCAGCGCCCATCCTTCTTTATCTACATTAAATACAATTGCTTCCATTCCTAAATTACGGGCAGCAATTTGTGTGCTAAGGCGAGTACGTAAACTTGGATTTAAGAATAACAATCCAATTCTTTTTCCAGCACCCAACTGCTGATTTAGCAATGGCTGATGCTTATACACCAATGCCTGTTGAATCATTGCAGGGATATCGGATACGTCTTCTACTGAAATAAAATTATGCATAGCCATTGAACTATAGATTAGGATGTAGTAATAGGATGGGTTTGAATTGCTTGGTGCAGCGCCTGTAAAAAATCATCGGCCTGTGAATGAGAAAGCGTGAGGGCGGGTAGCAAACGAATTACAGCGGGTTTGGCTTCTCCGGTAAAAATATGATACTCGCTCAGTAATCTGTTTTTAATTGTTGCCAACGCAGTAGGCATATCAAACCCAATCATCAATCCCCGGCCTCTGATATTCATCAGCTGAGGAATTTTTTGCAATTGTTCCATCAGGTAATTGCCTAGTTCAAGGGCATGGGGTATTAGGGATTCACTTTCCATCACTTCTAAAACCCCTAGTGCAGCTGCACAAGCAAGGGGGTTACCGCCAAAAGTGGTACCCAGCATTCCATGTTTTGGTCGGATATGCGGAGCAATCAACAATCCGCCTACTGGAAATCCATTACCCATTCCCTTGGCCATGGTATAAATATCAGCATCAATTCCTGCATAATCGTGCGCGAAAAATCGACCACTTCTTCCATAACCGCACTGAACACTATCTGCAATCATCACAGCGCCATATTGATCACAAAAACGGCGGATCATTTGTAAAAATTCATTATCAGCAACACGAATTCCACCAACACCCTGAATCCCTTCGATAATTACCGATGAAATAGCATCCCCGTTTTGTTGAAAACAATCGGCCAATGCCTGCGCATCATTCAAGGGCAGAAAAATTACCGCATCGGTTTCGTTTACCGGAGCAATGATGGATGGATTATCGGTTGCCGCAACAGCCAAAGAAGTTCGGCCATGAAATGATTTATGAAAAGCGATGATTTTTTTGCGGCCATTATGAAAAGAGGCGAGCTTCAAAGCATTTTCATTGGCTTCTGCTCCACTATTACATAAGAAAAGCTGATAGCTTTCTTTCCCACTCACACGGGTAAGTTTATCAGCCAACTCTTCCTGGATAGGCAAATGAACCGAATTAGAATAAAAGGCCATGGTTTCTAACTGGGTTTCAATTCTTTTTACCCAATGCGGATTTGTATGTCCGATGCTGATTACGGCATGTCCACCATACATATCTAGATACCGAACTCCTGCATCATTCCAAACATACGATCCGGATGCTTTGGTGATGGTTACTGGCTGCAGTGGATATACATCAAATAATTTCATGTGTTCGAGTTACAAATTTAAAATGCAGCTGCTTTCAAGTGCAGCCCAAGTGTTTCTTCTAATCCCAATATCAAATTCATATTCTGCAAAGCTTGACCGGAAGCTCCTTTTAATAAATTATCA
>CAIUKP010000165.1 GCA_903899675.1 uncultured Bacteroidota bacterium
AATTTTTGCAATGGCATAGGATTGATTGGTAGGTTCCAAATATCCAGATAGCAGATACTCCTCTTTCAATGGCTGAGGTGCCAACTTGGGATAAATGCAGGAGGATCCCAAAAATAATAATTTAGTAACGCCATTTCGGTAAGCCGCTTCCATAACATTGGCCTGAATCATCAAGTTATTATAGATAAATTCTGCTCGATAGGTATTGTTTGCATAAATCCCTCCTACTTTGGCAGCTGCTAAAAAAACATATTCGGGTTTTTCTGTACTAAAAAAGTCATTCACTGATTGCTGGTTGCACAAATCCAATTCAGTAGATGTTCGGGTAATTAAATTTCTATACCCATTTTGGGAAAGATTCCGAACTATGGCGCTTCCAACCATACCCCGATGCCCCGCTACGAAAATCTTTGAATTCAGCTCCATGAAGTCTTTCTATTCTTATTCATATTCATTCGTGTATTCAAAACCATGAGCCCGTAAGATTTGATTTTTGGTGAACGACTTTACATCAGAAGCAACCATTTCTTTCACCAATTCAGCTAAAGTATAAGTAGGCTTCCATCCTAATTTGTTTAAAGCCTTACTCGCATCTCCAATTAATAAATCAACTTCCGTAGGTCTAAAATATCGTGGATCTACTTTAACAACTACCTGGCCCACCGGAAGGGTATAATCGCCCGAACAAACAGATACGGTAGCTACCTCATTAATTCCTTCTCCTGTGAAATTCAATTCAATTCCCAGCTCACCAAATGCCATTCTTACAAACTCTCGAATACGGGTAGTTACACCCGTTGCCAGTACAAAATCTTCCGGTTCACTATGTTGCAAAATCCGCCACATACCTTCTACATAATCTTTGGCATGTCCCCAGTCGCGCTGGGAATCAAGATTACCCAGATACAAACAATCCTGTAACCCTAATGCGATTTTAGCTGCTGCCCTTGTAATTTTTCTAGTTACAAAGGTTTCTCCCCGCAAAGGAGACTCATGGTTAAATAGGATTCCGTTACAGGCAAACATTTGATATGCTTCCCGGTAATTTACCGTAATCCAGTAGGCATACATTTTGGCCACCGCATAGGGTGAACGGGGATAAAAAGGGGTAGTTTCCGATTGTGGTATAGCTTGAACCAATCCATATAGTTCAGAAGTAGATGCCTGATAAATACGGGTCTTTTTGGTTAAGCCTAATAGTCTAACTGCTTCCAGTATGCGCAAAGTTCCAATTCCATCTGCATTTGCAGTATACTCGGGTGTTTCAAAACTTACTTGTACATGGCTCATGGCTGCCAGGTTATAAATTTCATCCGGCTGAACCTCCTGAATAATTCTTATAAGGTTAGTAGAATCAGTTAGATCACCGTAATGCAAAATTAAATTCCGATGAGGCACATGCGGATCTTCATACAAATGATCAATTCTTCCTGTATTAAACAAAGAACTTCTCCGCTTGATACCATGTACTTCATATCCCTTAGCCAATAATAATTCGGCTAAATAAGCCCCATCCTGACCAGTAATACCCGTAATAATTGCTTTTTTCATTTATTCTGTGATTTGAGTAAAATAGTTAGTAAATAATCGGTATTTGCCCTCCATTGCAAGACGGGCACAAATATAACTTAGTATTAAAATTATATAAAATAACAGCGCAAATAATAATCCACCCTTCCATAAAATAATCGATAAAATAAACTGACTAATCGCATAAATGAATGAAACCAATACATGGGGATACTTTTTTTCATTTACCAGAAACTGATAAAAGTGGGTACGGTGGGGCAACCATACTTTTTCTCTTCGGATTAATCGGAGAACAATGGTACCAACAGAATCGAGTCCATAAATCCCCACCAACAAAATCCATTGTGAACTATCAGTAGCAATCATTAACTGAATAATCAATAAGGAAATAATATACGCCATGGAAATACTACCCACATCCCCGGAGAAACAAAGGGCTTTTTTACGAACATTGAAAAAAGAGAAAGCGAACAGAGCAGATAACAAGCTATAAAATACTGTAGGATCTGGAAGTAGTCGACCCTCAAAAATCCTCACCATAAATAAAACACCTATCAATGAAATGGAATACAATACATTCATTCCATTAATTCCATCCATAAAGTTATAAGAATTGATGATGCCTACTACCAATATAAACCCGGGTATTACTTGCCAGGGTTTCATCTTAAATAAACCCCCAGTTTGCCAGAGTAATAAACTTACGGCAATTACCTGAACAGTTACTCGTATTATAGGATGAACGGACTTTAAATCGTCTGATAAACTAACTAATGAAATCAACAGCAGCCCGGTTAATGTTGCTCGATAATGTATAAAGTCACCGGTTATGAGTAAAGGTAAAAAGAAAGCTATTGGAAAAATAAATCCGCCACCGGTAATAGTGATTGATTGATGTGAACTCCTGTCCGTAGGAATATCCGTCAATTGAAATTTAGCTGCCAATTGTAAATAAGTAAATAGAAATCCCGCATACAGAAAGGTTCCATAAACGAAATATATCCAATCTTGTTTCAACATATTGGTTCTGACAATTTTTGGTGTAATCTATCTAACAAAAAATCTCTATCAAAATTGCTTTCATAATAATTTCTGGCATTCTTACCCCATTGAGCGTGTTTAGCCTGATCGGCTTGTAAAAATTGCTCCACTATACTAACAAATGCATCCGCATCATTTGCGGGGGATACGAATCCGCAGTCAGCTTCTTGAATAAATCTGGCAGCTTCTCCATCGATAGAAGCTAGAATCGGCTTTCCACAAGCCATATACGTTTGTAAGCGGTTAGGCACAGTAATTTCGAAGAGCGGATCTTTTTTTAAAGTGAGCAAACTGGCATCGGCCCTTGCTATCAATGCAGGAATATCTGTAGCAGGAAACCTACCGGGAAATAATAAAACATCCTGTATTCCCAAGTCAAAAGATTTTTTTTCTAACTCTTCACGTGTTCGGCCTTCCCCTACCAATAACCATCGAAGTCCTGGATACTTATATTTCAGCGCTACGGCAGCAGTTAACACTAGATTGAGACCTTGTGCTTCTCCTAAATTACCTGCAAGTAGTAAATGGGTTTCTCCTGTAAATAAATGTTCAAAAGCAGGGTTGGGATTACAAGGCATATAAAAAGTATCCGCAGAATTGGGGAGATACTCCATTTTCTCAGGGGAAATTCCCCTCCCTTCTAAAATGGACAGAAACGACTTAAAGGGAAGCAACAGGAAATCGGCCCGTTTATAAATAAAATCAGAAATAAGCCCCACCCAATTTATAATGAATGAATGATTTCCTTTTGCGGTGGAAGCAAGCGACTCTGGCCAAAGATCCTGCACAATCATATAGACAGGTATGGAAAAACGAAATTTAGCCAGCAAGGCCGGTATGGCTGAAAAAACAGGGGATAATTGAAAAACGAGAATTTTATCAAATTTTTTTGGTAGCCAGATTACATTCCAGGACGCAAAAAGAACGAATGAAATATAGTTACCTGCCAACTGTAGTGCAGAATTGCGTCCTCGAGTTATCAATTTACTTCGAATAATAGGAATACCATTCCAATATTCTCTTTTACTGCTGAAAAAAGAATATCCTTTAAAGTACTTGCCTTCTGGATAATTAGGTAATCCAGTTAAAATAGTCACTTCATGACCGTTTTCCTGTAAACCAATCACCATGTCGTTTATTCGAAAATTTTCCGGCCAAAAATATTGCGTAATTACTAGTATTCGCATAATAAAATAAAACGACTATTAAACTTTATAAAATTGTTTCTTAACGGTGTCTTTTTTCCATACATTCCTATTAACAAAATCAATGTAACTAAGTATTATTCTTACAACTTTAATTGAAACATTTTCAACATTATAATCATTAATTACTCTAATTGATTGAGAGTTTTCTTTAAATTGATTAACAACAACATTCACAGACTCAATTACTCGTTCTCTTTCAATTCCAGACATTATAACAGTTCCTTCATCCATTCCTTCTGGTCTTTCATGTGCCATTCTAATCATTATTGCAGGAAAGTTCAAAATAGATGATTCCTCAGTTATAGTACCACTGTCGGATATTACACAACATGCATTTTTTTGTAATGCGATGTAATCGAAAAATCCCATTGGTTTCATATACTTAACAAGTGGATTTAATTCAATTTCATTTTTAATGTCAT
>CAIUKP010000166.1 GCA_903899675.1 uncultured Bacteroidota bacterium
AGCGATACCCTCTCAGAATTATATAATACTCAACAACAAACTCAAGAGCAAATATTGAATCATGTAAGTCAAGAAATTCATGATAACGTAGGACAGATGTTGAGTTTAGTTCGCGTTCAACTCAATTTAGCTGTACAACAGGAAAATAAAGAGAATAAAATCATTTCAGATGCTCAGGAAAATATAGGAAGAGCCATGCAGGATTTACGTGATTTGGCAAAGGGTATGAGTAGCGACCGGATTAAATTATTGGGTTTGTATGCTTCTGTAGAGCAAGAAGTTGAAAGAATCAAGCGAACTGGTATTTATGAAGTTCAAATGAATTGTGAAGGTGAAAAATGTACAATGGATCATCAAAGAGAAGTTATCCTATTTAGGGTTCTGCAGGAATGTTTACAAAATGTACTTAAGCATTCAGAAGCCAAAAAATTGGATATTAGTTTTATCTATTCCGGCAATTTACTTTCTATACAAATTAAGGATGATGGAAAGGGGTTTTTGGTTCAGCCCGCGAATGGAAGTTATGGGCTTGGTTTGATGAATATCAGAAATAGGATACAATTGATTAGTGGTCAAATTTCTGTGGAAAGTTCTCCAGGTGCTGGTACGAGCATCTTTATTCAATTACCGATAGAAAAATAAATGATTTAAAAATACTAAATGCCCTCCTGGATACTTCTACATACTCATTCAGTAATAGCTTTTATAATTGCTCTTTCGCAAATAGGGATGCTTATTTTTTTAATGAATCTAAAAACAGATTTTCCCGCTTTAAGATGGTTAAAACTTAATTACTTTGCTTCTCCAATTTGGTATTTAGACCAAATGGTTAGGTTTAGTATGTATCCCGGAACAGAGGGCTCGCTTTTTTATAAGATTGAAACAATTTTTTTATATGGGCCGGTGCTGATTTTTCAGATGTATGCTAACGTGCAGATAGCTTATTTGTTTATTGAGAGTAAGTTTGAGAAGGAAAGAAAGTTTATATTAAAACTGTTAGTACCACTTTCTCTTATATTGATGGGAACGCTAATTTGGAATGAATTATTTAATAAAAGTAATTTCGATGTTTTTCAGGCGATCTCCTTTGTATGGGGAATTCTTCTTTTTATTTTTATTTTTAGTGTAACCTACAGAAAGGCCCTTAGTTTTAGAAATACCAATCAGGATGCATACATTGCCTTTTTAATTTTGACTGGCGCCAGTCTTGCTTTTTTTATTCTCGCAATTGTATGTGTTATTTTTAAATTGTTTTCTCCAATTGGATACTGGACTTATTTTATCTTAGTATTTTTAGGTGAGTTTAGTCAAATTGTAGCATATGTAAGATATTCATCAGTTTTCGTTGGTTTTCAACTAAAAATTACTGCTTACAGTCTGCTAATGCTGGAAGTGTTCTTAATTGTTTTCACGCTATTTTTTTTACCTCCTGAATTACCTGAAAATATTCCAGGAAGATTACTGCAACAGGATGGATTAATAAGTGTATTTCTAATTATTATAGCATCTGTTATTGTTACTTCTTTATTACTTCCTGCTCTTTTAAAAAGAACGATTACTCGCCCTTTACAACAGTTACTACTAGCAGTGCGAAGTGTAAATTCAGGAAAATTAGATATTGAACTCCCTGTATTATATCAGGATGAAATTGGTTCTCTTACCAGTCAGTTTAATACTATGACAAACTCATTGCAACAAAAAAACAATAAATTAATTGAATATAGCGATACCCTTTCGGAATTATATAATAATCAGCAAAAAATTCAAGAACAAACTTTAAATCATGTGAGTCAGGAGATTCACGATAATGTTGGTCAGATGTTAAGCTTAGTAAAAATTCAACTGAATCTTGCCGCACAAAAAAACAATACCGCCAATGAACTAATTGCTGAAGCGCAAGAAAATATAGGACGTGCTATGATGGACTTGCGTGATTTGGCTAAGGGAATGAGCAGTGAAAGAATAAGAGTTCTGGGATTGGTTGGTTCTGTGGAGCAGGAGGCTGAAAGAATTCGCCGCACAGGCAGCTGTTTGATTTCAATAGAATGTAAGGGGGTGGTCATTCAGTTGGAACATCAAAAAGAAACTATTTTGTTCCGGGTAATTCAAGAATGTTTACAATATACGTTGAAGCAGTCGAGGGCAACAGAGATTTTGCTCTCATTCAATTATATTGATCAATGCTTGCACATTAATATAAAAGATAATGGCAAAGGATTTTTGGTTTCAAGAGAAAGTAACTTAGTAGGAATGGGGTTGCTAAATATCCATCACCGTATTCAATTGATGAATGGAAGAATTATTATTCAAAGTGAACCCGGAACCGGAACCAACCTTCATATCGAAGTGCCACTAAACTGATTGGTAACCTCGATTCTTTTCGCTATCCTTACTTCAATATTTCCTGATGCTATCTGCAATTTTTAGTGATATAAATTAATAGTTAGCCTGCCGGCTAGCCAGTTTTAAAAAAACCGATGGAGTTATTTTCCTAAATTGCAAGTACCTTTTATCTGTAAATTAATTTTTATGAAACAATTAATTACTTCAGCTTTTCTTTTGAGTGCCTTCTTCTTTACTGGTTGTATGCAAAAAGCCTATCACCAACAAGATAACTCAGTAGATTTTTCCCGTATCAGCACTTATGCCTGGGCAGAGGGAGATAACGATAAAAACTACGATACCCGTCGCCCTAATCAAAATAGTTTACGTGATACAAAGATTATGCAAACGGTTGACCGCTATTTGCAGGGGCATGGATGGACCCAAAATAAAGCCAATCCCGATGTTTACCTGGTATTTGATGTGGTAGAAGACCAATCTCAGCAACAGGTAAATACGCCGGTATATTCTCAGCCAGTTACCCGCTTTTATTACAATCCCGCTGCCCGCCGTTGGGTACCCATCTATTACCCTTCTACTTTTATGGGATATAATACCGCTACCCGTCAAGTAAAAGAGGGTACGCTTACCCTAACCATGATGAATCCCGGAAGCGACAAAGTGATTTGGCAGGGTTGGACTACCTCCCAAATATATGGTCGTAAAATGTCGGATGAAAAAATTGAGCGGGACGTGCAGGCTATTATTGCCGAGTTGAAAAAATATTAGCCGATAGCTCCTAGCCTTATTATTAATAACCAAAGCCGGGCATATGCCAATCAAAAGAATACTTTATTTAGCGATTGTTATTGGTGCGTTTGCCGGCTGTACGGCTCCAGCAGATACTCCGTGGACGCCCCCAACCTTTTCGCTGCAACCCGCTACACGTGTAACTTTCAACTCATTTGTGGATTGTAATATGGCCGAGGTTTGGGTGGGCGATACTTTTCGCATCTTCCCCGGCAAATATGGCGAAGACCCACTTTGGGGATACGCCCGCGATCTGAAGTTTGCCGATGGCATGAATCCCGAGCAAGTATTTGCTTTAAGCAAAGAGCAGTTTCACAATCCAGTTATGCCCCTCAATGCACCCGTCGGCAAACCCGGATTACATGGTGCCGTTTGGTTCGAAACAGTTTATCAAGATCGCAACGATGCTTCTGGCAAAACCCTCTACGGAATTTATCACAACGAAAATTATCCAGCCACCCTACCCTTCGATAGCACTACGGGCCAGGGCTACCATAATAAAAAATGGCCACAAGGTCTTACCGGTCCCAAAAGTCCGGCTGCCGTTTGTAGAATTGGAATTATGAAGTCTACCGATGGCGGAAAAAATTGGGAGAACAAAGGATTGTTTATTGAAGACCTAGATGCCCGTATGATATTAAAACCGCAAAACAGTTCCAATACTTTTGCAGGAGGAGTGGGAGATCCTTCTGCGGTGGTAAGTGGCGAATATCTGTATTTGTTTTATGGTGAATATGGATATCCGGGTACTTATGATTCTGCCCAATATAATGCTGATATCGAAAGAGTTGGTCAATGCATCAGTATTGCCCGCATCAGTTTAAAAGATTTAGATACTCCCGAAGGGAAAGCCCTTCGCTGGGATGGAAAAGCATTTACAGCTCCGCACAATGGAATAGGGAAGCCAGTATCCTCTTTACAAATTGATACCGCTCGTGGCGGGGGACCGGCTTCTTCTCCGGGAGGTGGATTTCATTGGGGGCCCTCTGTAAGCTGGAACACGTACTTGAAATGCTGGGTAATGCTGATGGGTAGGGTAGAGGGGAAATCCTGGCAGGGCGACAAGATTTATATATCCTTCAACCGCCACGAAAATCTGGGAGAAGGAAATAATAGCCAGGACTGGACCACTCCGCAATTATTATTTCAGAAGCCCGGGTACATTTTATGGTATCCCTCTTTGCAGCCGCTGAATGAGCCGGAAACGATTCGGGAGAAATATACCTGCGTTCGACTGGGTAAGCGAGCCCGTTTTTATGTAAAGCGAATTAAGCCCGGAGATGATTCCTATGCATCGGAGCACATCATTGAGTTTACGCGATAAGCCACCAATAAGCGAAAGGTAGTTTCAAAACATTTTGTACCTTACCCATACTATTAACAAACCTATATGGCTTATCACCTCAATCAGGCCGATGCTGCGCAATTTCATCGGGATGGATATGTGCTGGTGCGCAATTTTTTTTCAATAGAAGAAATCAATAAACTGTATTCCATAGCCGTGGGCGACCGGGTGATGCAGCAACATGCTACAGAGGTTACCGACAAGGCTGGAAAACAAACCAAACTTACTTTATGGTATACGCCGGGGGAGGATGTGTATAGTTTACTATTGCGAAGTGATCGGATGGTAAAGGGAGCAGCTTTGTTGTTAGACAGCAATTCACCGGTTTGTCATTTTCATACGAAGCTCATGCAAAAAGAGCCTGGCGTGGGCGGTGCCTGGGAATGGCACCAGGATTATGGCTATTGGTATAAAAATCAGTTTTTGTTTCCCGATCAACTCGTGAGTTGTATGGTGGCACTAACTTCGGCCCATCGGGCAAATGGTTGTTTGCAGGTTATTAAGGGGTCTCATAAAATGGGAAGAGTAAACCATGGATTTGCCGGAGAACAGGTAGGTGCCGATATGGAAATGGTAAATAATGCGCTTACTACCCTTCCGCATGAATATATTGAACTAGAGCCCGGCGATGCGCTTTTTTTTCACAGCAACCTCCTTCATCGGAGCGAAGCTAATAAAAGTGATCAGGCACGCTGGACGATCATCTCTTGTTATAATTCTTTGTCGAACCCCGCTTTTAATGATACTACGGTTAGTCGCACCCGACCCATTATTACCGTGCCGGATGAGGCTTTACTTTTAAGTGATGCCAGTGCAGCCAGTGAAACGGGCGATTTTCTGCGAAAAGAAAACGATCCGGCCTTACAAGCTACCGGCTGGGAACAGGAAGTGAAAACAAATGGGTAATCAACTACCATCTTTTCCCAATACAAATGCCTACTCGGGGATATAATTCCGTATAGCTATTCCCGAATAATCTCCCCAAGCCAAGCGAAAACTCACCTACAATTCCATTGCGCCCCACCATTTTATATCCAAAAGCAGTGCCTAACCCAAAAGTTGTTTGGTATTGATATGTTTTATCCACCAAATAACCCATACCTGTAATCGTATAGCTATAATTAGGATAAGCTTCTCTTGCAATAGCCGCATTAGCTTCTACAAATGCACCGGATGCATAGCCTTTGCCAAAGTATACACGGAAATAAGGAACAAGCATGGAACGAATACTTGCATTTTCTTTGCTTTCCAGTGAAAGGATGGTAGAAAAGCCCAACCCGCTATTATCAGAAAGAAATCTTTCATAGTTTACGTCTAGTAAGCCTAACATGCTACTCAGCATATTTAACCGCAATTCATTTTTTACCGGCTTATTGATGCTTTTATCATCTAGGCGCTGATTGTATTGTCCAAAAGCGGCGGTTGAGCAAACTGTAAATAATACGATGGTTGCAATAAGTAAAGATTTTTGCATACTGGTTGGTTTGGTTAAGCTACAGACAACAAAATACATGCCTATTTATATAACGAACTGTTAAACAGAAAAATTATTAAGTAGTGCAGACTACACTCAATTTACGTGGGTACGCATGTGTAAAGCTATATTTGTTGAACAAAATCAATACAAGAAACATGGACACAGGAACATTTTCAGCACCCATCGGCATTTTAGGAGCCATGAAGGAAGAAGTAGCCGGATTACTTGTTTGCATGGAGTCGGTGCGGGAAGTTCATTTGGGGATGCGCACTTTTTATTGTGGCACGCTGATGAACCGCGAAGTGGTGCTGGTAATTTCCCGCATAGGAAAAGTGGCAGCTGCATCAACGGTTGCTGCATTGATCCATCAGTTTCAGGTGAGCGAAGTGATTTTTACCGGAGTGGCCGGTAGCTTACGACCGGAGGTTAAGGTAGGTGATATTGTGCTGGCAAAACGTTTATTACAACACGATATGGATGCCAGTCCCCTGATGCCTCGTTTCGAAATACCCTTGCTGGATATTACCTGGTTTCTAACACCCGACTTGCAAATGCAGCAAGCCGAACGCGCATTGGGTGCCGTAATCAATGATACGGACCATCATCGCTTATTAACGGATGAAGTACTGCAACGTTTTC
>CAIUKP010000167.1 GCA_903899675.1 uncultured Bacteroidota bacterium
AAAAAATTTTGAAAAAAATTTTGTTGATTCAGAAAAGCGAATAAATTTGTTGCTGATATTAAAACCATTAAAAACATTTCCATGAACAAAGCTGAATTAATTGCCCAAATCGCAGAAGATGCTGGCGTATCTAAAACACAGGCGAATGCTGCCTTAGATTCTTTTGTAGCAACTGTTACAAAAACTCTGAAAAAAGGTGACAAAGTTACCCTGGTTGGTTTTGGTACTTTCTCTGTTTCGAAGCGTGCTGCACGTACGGGTCGCAATCCTCAAACCGGTGCTACCATTAAAATTAAAGCCAAAAAAGTGGCTAAGTTTAAGGCCGGAAAAGAATTAAGCGGAAAGCTCTAATTTCTACCCTTTTATAGAAAAACCCCGTATTTCACGGGGTTTTTCTATTTTTGCCTAAATGCTTCATTAAAAAATCAACAAATGGGAAAAGGTGACAAAAAAACAGCCAAAGGAAAAAGATTCAAAGGTTCTTTTGGTAAATCCAGACCGGCCAACAGCAATAAGTTAACTAAGCCGGTAGTAAAACCCTCTTAATTAGAGGTAGATTACAGTAGTTCGATCAAATCATTAACAGCAGCTTTTCAACCTGATTAGCTGCTTTTATTTTTTTTGGCAGCCAGCGTTTCTAAAGCACCCACTAATTTATCTAAATCTTGCAGGCGAGTATATACATGCGGTGTAACCCGCACACAGGAAATATTTTCCCAAACTATCCCTACTGTATGAATTTTATACTGGCTCATCAGCGCACTGTCTAACTCACCGGGCGTCATCCCATTTATACTTACCCCTGCAATTGCACAGGCATATTCGGGCTTAAAAGAAGTATGGATGGTTACTCCCGGAATTTCCTTTGCACGCAAGGCCCAGTAATTTTTCAAATACCGAATCCGCTCTTCTTTTCGCTTACTGCCAATTGCATTTTGAAAATTAACAGCCTCCCCAATTCCCTGTTCTATCGGAAAACTTCGGGTGCCCAGGGTTTCAAATTTTCTGATATCTCCACTCCGGGGCTTGTCGTTACAGGTTAGTGGCCAAATTTTTTCAATCTTTTCTTTCTTAATCCATAACATACCACTGCCGATAGGTGCACTCAAAAACTTGTGCAAGCTGGTGCCAAAATAATCACACTCTAGATCTGGAATTTTAAAATCAATCAAACCAAAAGAGTGCGCTCCATCTACAATTACTTCTATCCCCCTTTGATGCGCCATCCGAGCAATTTTAGTAACCGGCAATACTTGCCCTACCCAATTGATCACATGCGTAACATGAATTACTTTGGTTTTGGGAGTAATCGCTTTTTCAAAAGCTGCTACAATTTCCTTGTCACTTTCTATGGGAAAATCGAAACTGATTTGGGTATATTTTATTTTGTCGCGCAGGGCTCGCTGTCTCCAAGCCTGAATCATGTTGGGGTAATCCTGCAAAGTGCCAATCACTTCATCCCCTGGCTGCAAATCCATCCCAAAAATTACGGTATTCAACGCCTCTGTTGAGTTTCTGTTGATGGCGATTTCTTCGTCTGAACATCCAGCCAATAAAGCCAATTTCTGCCGAAGTGGCTCTCTACCCTGATCTAAAATCCGCCACATATAATAAGAGGGGCCTTCATTAGCAAACCGATTATATCTTTCAACCGCTTCTTGTACAACGCGGGGAGAAGGACTTACTCCGCCATTATTCAGGATTATCAAGTTGGAATTAACGGTATAAGCTTGCTGAATAGTCATCCAAAAATCTTCATCCATTGCCGCTTCGCCAGCACTTAGGTGGCTGATGCGGCGGGATGCTTGTTCCCATTCTGCTGCATGGGCCTGCTCAAATAAGCTGGCAGCAGAAAAGGCACCAGCCATCAAACCCATTTTTTGTAAGAATTTTCTTCGGGGTTCCATCATAAAAAGTTAAACAGTAATTTACTGATTTTTACCGAATTAGCCACATGCATCGGGCTTTTCTGGTAAACTTCGTACCTTTGCATCCTAAAAATCCGGTATGAAAAGATGGGGAATGGGAACTTTGATTACGTTGGAAATCCTTTTCAGCAATAGCCTGATTGCACAATGCTCAATTTGCACTAAAACTGCGGGTCAACTCGGTGAAGGGCCTGCTGCCTCTTTAAATTCTGCTATTATATACCTAGCCCTTGCACCATTTGCAATTGTGGGCTATTTCGGATGGCGCTGGTGGAAAAATGAAAAAGAGGTGATAGAAGATGAAAGGTCGGGCAATACCGTAATCAAAATCGTATCAGGTTATTCAGGCGTGGGAGGCTCAACCACTGTTCTGATCAATCTGACCAATATGTTCAATGAAAGAGGGGTAAAAACAATCTTTTATGGTCCACAAACATTTCATCTGAATAAATGCAAATCAGCCCTTTTAAAAAAACTAAGATTAAATCCGAATGATATTTTACTCACTCATTACTACAAGCTACCTGAAAGACCTAACGTAAAAAATGTTGTTTTTGCTTGTCACGAAAAATGGTGGTTTGAAATTGCAGATATCCCACAATACTGGGATACGGCAGTTTTTTTACACGAAGAACAAAGAAACTACCATAATAGGTATAAAGGTCCATATACTATTATACCCAATCCCAAAGAACCATTGACAGCAATAAATAAACCGGAGCTAGATTTAGTGGCAGGAGTTATTGGAAATATTGATGAAAGAAAACAAACCCATCAATCAATTGAAAGAGCGTTGGCGGATGGCTGCGAAAAAGTATTGATTTATGGCAAAGTAATCCAATCTAGCTATTTTAAAAAATACGTAAAGCATCATCTGTCTAACCCAAAAGTAACTTTTGTTGGATTTACCAATGCAAAGCAGGCGATGTATAACAGCATTGGGAGGGTATATCATTCATCTAGC
>CAIUKP010000168.1 GCA_903899675.1 uncultured Bacteroidota bacterium
AAAAATATCTGGGCACTACAATAGCTGCTCAGTAGGAGGGCTATTATTAAAAGGGAAAGGACTTTCATTGTAAAATAAATATACAAAATTTTATGACCCTAAACCTACTAAAAGGCGAGAGAATTACTTTCCAAAAGTTGGGCACTTTTGGAAAGTTTAATCGAAGTAAGCATTTGCTAAGGGAAGATTCCTGTCTAAGGTCATTTTCATTCCAAAACGCAAAGTCTCCTGCGCCACTATGGAGTAAGACTTTTAGGAGAATGTAAAAGTTGGGGACTTTTGGAAAGTTTTATTGGAGTGAGCATCTGCTAGGTGAAGTGTGTCTTTTGCGAAGGGCAATTTACTTCCAAGCCGCAAAGTCACCTACGCCACTATGGCGTAAGACTGAGCGGGGAATGAATTCACTACCTCATATGCGTAGTTTTCAAAATCAAATCCGCCACCCCTTTAGAACCTAATTTTTCACTGATATTTTTTCGATGGGTTTTAATCGTTAGTTCACTTAAAAAAAGTTTTGCGGCAATTTCTTTGCTGGTTTTGCCTTCAGCAATTAGGGCTATGATTTCCTTTTCCCGTTTGGTAAGTTTTATGTATGGATTTTCTTTGTCAGCTTCAATGGTAGTTTCAATAATGTTGGGATCAAAATAGGGGATACGTTCAGTTAAACTTGTTAATGCCTCTTCAAAAATATGTTTTCCGGAAATTTTCAGTAGGTAGGCATCTCCAGTAAAATTGCGGATTTGCAATCCGATGTCGGATGGCTGGTACATGGTTAAAATCATTATCTGTAACCCGGGAAAAGCAGATTTTAAAGGGTCAATAGCTTGTATACCATTTCCAGGGGGAACATTCACATCCAATATTAATATATCAATTGCTTGTTCTCTGATTATTTGCTCTAAACCTTCCAAAGTATTAATAATAAATGATAAACTAAAGTCTGACCGTTGTGAAATGATTCTGCTAATTCCTTCGGCAAAAAGCACATGGTCATCTACTATTCCTATTTTATACAAGCTCATTTATTTGATAATTAAATTCTACTGAAATGCTAAATCCTTTACCGGTAGCAGATTCTATTGTATAAAGGCCACCTAAAATACCCATCATTTTTTCAATATTTTTTAAACCTACCCCTTTTTCAATTTCTTCTGTGCATATACCTATTCCATTGTCTTCAGCGTAAATAGAAATGATATAATCTGCCACTATAATTTGAAGAAAAGCATGGGTGGCTTGGGAATGTTTTATTATGTTATGTATCATTTCCTGTACAATTCGAAAGGCTATCACTTCATACCGGTCTATGGTATGCAAAGATTGACCAATCCATTCATATTGTATGGTTAGCTTGCTGCTTGCATTAATTTGTTGTATCCATTCATCAACGGAAGCGTAAAGTCCCTTTTCTTGTAATAAGATGGGGGATAAGCTGTGACTCAATTTCCGAATGTCATTACCGATATACACTATTTTATTAGCAATCTGGTTTCTACCTTCTTCGGATAGGGCCATATTTTCAATATCTAAGCGCAATAGACCTAAATTAGCTCCAACAGAATCATGTAATAGGGAAGAGATGCGTTGCATTTCCTTTTCCTGGTTATCAGCTATTATTTTGTATACGTTT
Organism: uncultured Bacteroidota bacterium; assembly: GCA_903899675.1. Classification (GTDB taxonomy): domain Bacteria; phylum Bacteroidota; class Bacteroidia; order Chitinophagales; family Chitinophagaceae; genus Sediminibacterium. The sequence goes on from CAIUKP010000168.1 coordinate 1,631, forward strand.
TCTTGTTGTTGCCTAATTTTTACCACTAATTGTTCGGCTTCCTGTTTGTAGTAGCTGTATCTGCTCACCAGAACAAAACTCATGATGGCCATTTCCCATAAAAAGGAAAAATACATGGAGTTGCTAAAAAAGAAATTTGGGGGCAATAATTGTCTTTGGGTTAAAATATAAATTATCGCCAAGATATTATTGCCTAATATAGAAATCAATAGGAAGCGAGCAAAGCGAATTCCCTTGATGTCACAAAATATA
>CAIUKP010000169.1 GCA_903899675.1 uncultured Bacteroidota bacterium
AGTTCTCGTTGCCGCTTATATTCTTGTTCGAGCCATACCAATTTTTCTTTAGCCATCAGATAATCCTGTTGCAATTGAATATACTGTTCCCCTTCCACCACAGCAATCACTTCGCCCTTTTGAACCCGCATGCCGGGTAAGAGATTAGATGATTTCAGGTAGCCACCGAGTGGAACACTTACACTCATTAATTTTTGGGGAGGCACATCTACCTTGCCTTTTACACGTATTAGTGCAGAAATTTCTTTTTGCGAAAGAGAACCCACAACCAGATTTGCATTTTTATATTGTGCGGGTGTAAGCACTACGGTATGCAGTGCGGGTTCTGGAGTGGCTGGCTCGTTATTAGCCGGTTGATTACAGGCCAGAGCAGCTATAAAAAAACAGGCTGCCAATATTGGGTAAATAGGCTTATTAATGAGATTATTTATTTTCATACAAGGACACTTATTGTGCGATTAAAAATTGTAATTGAATAATAGATTCATTGAGCTTTTTTTCAGCCTCCAGATAATCACTTTTTATTTGGATAGTCTGGTTAATCAGCTGCACCCATTCTAAATAATGAATACTACCTGCTATTAGTTGCCGAGAGGCGGTTTCTGCAATTAGTTGTGCATTGGGAAGGGCTTCTGATTGGTAATACTGTGCGGCTTTTTGATATTTTAGGTATTGCGAAACGGTACTCACATACTGTGATTGAATTTCCTGCAGGCCTGTATGGTAATTACTTTCTGCAATTTGTTTAGAAAAGCGAGACGCTTCTACCATATTCTTCTGAGCTTTTCCAAAAACAGGAATGCCGATACCCAGTTGAACTGAGCCAAAACGGTTAGAACCATCATACAACTTATTATCGGCCCCTACACCTCGAATGGTAGTTGAGTTATAATTCAATGACAAATTAGGTAACCGTTTGCTTCTCTCTAGGTCGTAGGATGCCAAAGCCAATTGCTGCTGCTGACGAATGCTTTGAATTACTGGATGTGCCGCCAATAAAGAGGTATCTGCCAAAGAGGTAAACGAAAGGGATAAACCCTTTTCATTAGAAACAGGAGTGTAACTTTCGGATGTGTTCAATAAAACTTGAAATTGTATCAATGTTAATTCCTCATCCAATTGTAGTTGTTGCAGTTGCTGCCGAATATTCCCCAATAAATTTTGGGCACTGATTTTTTCTAATATATCCGATTCGCCAGATGTTAACCTTCGACTAGATTTTTCTAGAAAAAAGGTATACAAGCTATCTGCATATAAAAGCAGTGCTCTTTTATGTTGGTGATATAAAAGCTGGTAATACAACGCAGATACATCGTGCCGTAAATAGGCTTCCTTAACTGCTACCGTTAATAGTTTTTGTTTCCACTCCTGCTCCAGCAGTTGCTTTTGGCGGGTATACACCGTGGGAAATTGAATGGACTGGCCTATAGAAATTCGATTATCGAAATAAGCGCTGTTATAATTTCCAAACTCAGCAGATAACTGTGTTTGAGGAATGGGAGCGGCTGTTTCAATCAGCTTTTGCTGGTAGGTGGCTTTCAGCTTTTCGTTTTTTAATTGGGCATTGTTCCGCAACGCAGAATCCATGGCAGCTGATAAGCTGATGGGTTTTTGCGCCTGAACAGACCCACTGAACAAACTCATTGAAATCAGCATAGCAACAATGGCAGTAATCCCGTTACCGCTAGAATTGGGGGTAGATTTTCTTTCGAAAAGCAAATACAAAATTGGTAAAACGTACAGGGTTAATAATGTAGCAAGCAAAAGTCCGCCTATTACCACCGTTGCTAAGGGGCGTTGCACTTCAGCGCCAGCGCCATTGCCGATGGCCATGGGTAAAAAGCCCAAAGAGGCAACGAGTGCCGTCATCAAAACCGGTCTTAATCTTACCTGTGTTCCTTTCAACACAATTGCGGATAAGTCGGATTCTCCCTCATTTTTCAATTGGTTAAATTCAGCTATCAGCACAATCCCATTCAGAACAGCCACCCCAAATAAAGCAATAAATCCAACCCCGGCACTGATACTAAAAGGCATACCCCGTAAAGCAAGTAAAAGTATTCCACCAATGGCAGACAAGGGAATAGCTGAATAAATTAATAAAGCCTGCCGAATCGAGTGAAAAGCAAAGTACAACAAGAAAAAAATAAGTAACAGCGAAATTGGCACTGCAATCATTAGTCTATTTTTAGCTGCCGTTAAATTTTCAAATGCTCCTCCATAGGTTACATAGTAACCAGGCGGAAATTTCATTTTTTTAGTGACTTTTTGCTGCAATTCATTAACAATGCTTTGAACATCTCGATTGCGCACATTAAATCCGATTACGATTCTCCGTTTAGCATCTTCCCGCTGAATCTGGTTGGGTCCATCTTTTAATTCAACCGAAGCCAGCAGATATAGCGGAACCTGTGTACCGGAAGGTGTGGGTATTAGCAACTGCCGAATATCTTGCAAACTTTTTTTATTTTCAGCACCTAAACGAACTACTACATCAAATCGCCGTTCCCCTTCGAATAACATACCCGTTGATTGTCCGGCAAATGAGGCATTCACCAACCGATTTACGGCTCCAATAGATAGGCTATATTGTGCAATGGCATCACGGTTATAATGAATTAGCACTTGTGGCATTCCCGAAACCTGTTCTACATACAAATTTACCGCACCGGAGATGCCATTTGCCAATCCTGCCAATTGCTGTGCATAAGCAGCTAGTGTATCCAGATCTTCCCCAAAAATTTTGCACACCACATCCTGTCGTGCCCCCGTCATCAGTTCGTTGAAACGCATTTGAACAGGAAATTGAAATCCGGCAGTAATTCCGGGCACTTCTTGTAATGATTTACCCATCTTTTCGCTCAACTCATTGAATGTTTTGGCGGATGTCCATTGTTTTTTTGGTTTCAGAATCACCATCATATCACTTGCGTCCATGGGCATAGGGTCGGTGGGTACTTCTCCGCTTCCTATTTTGGTAACCACTTTTTCTACTTCCGGAAAACGGGTTAACAATATATTAGCGGCCTGCTGAGTTGATGCAATCGTGGTGGGCAGGCTGCTCCCAGTTAAAACCCGGGTATCAACCGCAAAATCTCCTTCTTCCAATGCCGGAATAAATTCAGCCCCTAAGCGGGAAAGTAGCAAAACAGCTCCTGCAAAAAAAAGCAATGCAAGGGTTAATATCATTTTCGGGTAACCGATTACTTTTTTCAGCGAGCGTTGATAAATGTTTTCTAAATAATGGATCATCCGGTTGCTCCAATTATTATGGGTACCGGTTTTTCTACTCAGAAAAAATGAACTCATCATGGGAACATAGGTTAGCGAGAGTAGAAATGCTCCTAACAAAGCAAAGGCAACCGTTTGTGCCATTGGCTTGAACATTTTACCCTCTATACCCTCTAGTGTAAATATGGGCAAATAAACAACTAGAATGATGATTTGTCCGAACACGGCACTGTTCATCATTTTACCCGCCGTTTGCTCAACACGATCATTCATTTCGGGTTTTGAAAGGGTAGTGAAACCTGGCATACCCCCACTAACATGCAGTTTGGCTAACACAGCTTCCACAATTATAACCGCACCATCTACAATCAGTCCAAAATCAAGCGCACCTAAACTCATCAGGTTACCACTTACACCAAAGAAATTCATCATGATTACTGCGAACAACATTGCTAATGGAATAATAGATGCTACCAATAGTCCGGCGCGTAAATTGCCTAAAAAGATTACCAAAACGAACAAAACGATTAATGCTCCTTCCAACAAATTATCACGTACAGTAGAAATAGCACTATTCACCATTTTAGAACGGTCGAGAAAAGGTTCGATAATAACACCCTGGGGCAAGGTTTTTTGAATTTGTTTTACTCGTTCTTTAACCAGCTTAATTACTTCACTGCTATTGGCTCCTTTTAACATCATCACCACAGCGCCAGATACTTCCCCTTTGTTGTTATAACACAGCGCCCCATAACGGGTAGCATAGCCCGTTTCGATTGTTGCTACATCTCGAATAAGAAGGGGAGAACCATCCGATAATTTTTTTATCGAGATGTTTCCGATATCTGCTAAGTTCTCCAATAATCCTTCGCTTCGGATATATACTACAGAAGCTCCTTTCTCGATATACGCACCCCCAGTATTTTGGTTATTCTGTTCCAAAGCAGCAAATACATCAGAGATAGTAATATCGTATGACTGCAGACGTGCGGGATCAATTTGTATAACATATTGTTTAACCTTGCCTCCAAAACTGCTCACTTCTGCAACGCCCTTAACGCCCAACAGTTGGCGGCGAACTATCCAGTCTTGAATGGTTCTCAACTCCGTTTCATTATACTTCGATTCGAATCCTGGTGCCGCACGAACCACATATTGATATATTTCTCCCAATCCGGTGCTGATAGGGCCCAGTTTGGGTATTCCGATACCTTCTGGTATAATACTTTTTACGTCACTCAATCGCTCGGCTACTTGCTGACGAGCCCAGTACAAATCGGTGGCATCATCAAATACAATTGTAACCAGGGATAAACCAAAGCGAGAAAAGCTTCTGATTTCTTTGATTCCGGCTATATTGCTATTCGCCTGTTCAATCGGAAAAGTTACCAGCCGTTCAATATCCGTAGCCCCATAAGAAGGAGCCACCGTAATCACCTGAACCTGATTATTGGTAATATCCGGAACGGCATCAATGGGTAATCGGGTTAATTGATAACTTCCGTAACCGACTAAACCAAAAATGAATAACCCTATGATGAGTTTGTTCTTTACAGAAAAATGAATAATCGCATTCAACATAATGAATTGATTTATACCATACGGAAACCGATTAGTTTACCGATGTGTATGCTACAAAAAAAGTGAAATAATAGAAATTAAGCTACCGTTCGGGGAGGTTGCCAGATTTTTTGTACCCAAAATGCACCCAAACCTCGGGAGCAGGGTATTTTGTTGATGGGTTGGAGGCTGATTTGCGGACTATCCATCGTTAATTCTACAGGCATACTATCTACCGGAATAGGGAAGAAAGAAAATACATCACCCGATGATTTAAATGGCAGCTTCATGTCGCGGTCGTAATCCTGATCAAAGGGGCTGCCATGCATGTAGTGCATATCTAAAAAAGCAAGCAGGGATAAATGATTGTTTTCAATCCGGTGTTCGGCGTAGTGCTGAAAAACAACGGGAATTTTAAAAAGCTGTTTTGCCTCTGTGGAAGCAAATAAATAGCCCAGTAAAAACAATATGGCAATCAACTTTTTCAATACCTAAAGA
>CAIUKP010000170.1 GCA_903899675.1 uncultured Bacteroidota bacterium
GCTTTTGGGGATGTTCCTGTAAAGCTTTATACGCTTCCGAAGCAATATCCAGCCGCAATCCAGCCTCCCGTTTGCGGGCATCCGGGCCATGACAATTATAACATTTGTCAGATAATATCGGCCGTACATCATAATTATAACTGATCACATCGGGAATGGCAGTATCTGCCATGGCTGCATTGGAACAGGCATTCAACAGCGCAACCGAAATTCCGGCTCCCAATATGAGCAACCCTAATATTTTTTTCATCGCAGGCAAATAGTCCGTTTTCAGTTAGGTAACAGAAACCGAGCTAACTAAGTTACTTAATTAATTGAAAATCCGTTACAGTTTCTGCTATTTACTGAATACGTTACTTTTGAAGTATGATTACCATTACCACCGTTTCCGGCGAGGCAGATTTGATAGGCATCTTAGACTTGCAACGCCGCAACCTCAAAAAAAATATTACGGCAGAGGAAGCCAATAGCCAGGGATTTCTGATAGCAGAGTTTTCGATGGACTATTTGAAGAAAATGAATGAGGCGCATCCTTCTGTAATAGCCAAAAGGGATGAGGAAGTGGTAGGATATGCCCTGATTGCAACCCCTGCTGCCCGAATTGGGCATCCGCTTACGGAAGACCTGTTTAACCAAATTGATTCTCTAAGTTTTCAGGGGATACCACTCAATGAAGCAAAATATGCATTAGTGGGTCAGCTTTGTGTAGATAAATCGGTAAGAGGCATGGGTTTGGTGCAGCAGCTATACGGTAGATTTAGAGAAGAACTGGAAAATGAATATGATTTTGGTATTACCGATGTAGCACGCGCCAATAGTCGTTCCCTTTCAGCACATAACAAAACCGGCTTTCAGGTAATTCATTCCATTGGATATGGCGACCTAGAGTGGGACGTTGTTTTGTGGGACTGGAGAAAATAACTGGCTGCTTAGCCCTTCCACTGAACGGTTACAATAATTTCATTTCTTCTGCTAAAAAATTTATAGGGAGCGTCGTACCCTAAAAAGCGAAAGTTTCCTTGGTGCGTGATATTGTTTTTAGCAAGAATGTCAGACAGTTTCTTGGAGTAGTTCTGGATATCACTGTCGGATGCATATCCTCCAAAACGAATGGCAGCAACATATTCAGCAGGGGTGTTTTCGAATTTGATTCCAGACTGGTTGGGCTTTGGTAATTGTTGTAAGGGCATGTTGGGAGGCATTACAAAACTCATAGACGAACCCTTATCAGACAATTGCATGCGAACGGGGGCCGTCATGGCAATTTTTGTATTGTTTTCGTTCCCGCCAAAAATATAATTCGCCAACTGACGAAATCCCTTGCTTCCCACTTCTTTGTAAGAATTAGCTGCGGAAATAACGGTAGCCATTACTGCCGGCGGATAAAAGCGAATTTCCGCATCCGGTAAGCTCTTTATCACTTTGTAAGGTTGCTCATAAATAGTAGAAGCCATAGCAGATGATTTTATGATTATGGAGCGAGTCGACTAATCTCCCAATTACCCGCCGAATCTAATTTATATTGAATCCTGTCGTGCAAGCGACTGCTTCGTCCCTGCCAGAATTCAATGGTATCAGGCACCACCCGGTATCCACCCCAATGAGGGGGGCGGGGGATGGGCTGAAGATGATAGGTTTGTTGAAAGGCTGCCAATTGCTCTTCAATTACCTGTCTACCGCTAATGGGTTTACTCTGCGGTGAAGCCCAGGCACCCAGCCGGCTGCCTTCGGGGCGGGATTGAAAATAGGCATCGCTCTCTTCGGCAGAAACTTTTTCTACCCGTCCGCTAATGCGAACCTGCCGCTCTAATTCTTTCCAGAAAAACACCAGGGCTGCCAGGGGGTGGGCAAGCAGATCCTGCCCTTTTTTACTATCGTAGTTGGTAAAAAAAACAAAGCCGTTTTTATCATAGCCTTTCAGCAATACAATGCGGGCAGCGGGAACACCTTCGGCGCTTACCGTTGCCAACGTCATAGCATTCACTTCAACTATATCACTGCTTACGGCTTCCTTCCACCATTTGGTAAACTGATCAAATGGATTATCGGCCACACCTTGCTCATCGAGTGTTTGTAAACTATAATCTTGTCTAATATCCGCTATACTCATATCCCTGTTTTCGGTACAAAGATACAAATAGGGCAACAACCCCCTGAGAAAGGTTACAAACAAAAGGGATTAGCGCTGCTTAATCGTACCATTAACCGTTGATTTCTGTGGGTTCAGCTTCGTGTTTTCCTGAAATAAAGGTATAAACGGCCGGAATTACAAATAGGGTAAGCAATAAGGAAAAGAGCAGCCCCCCTACCACCACAATACCCAAAGGCACCCGGCTGGTAGAAGCTGCTCCTAAACTTAAAGCAATGGGCAAGGCTCCCAGTGAAGTGGCCAAACTCGTCATCAAAATCGGTCGTAATCGTTGTGTAGCCGCCTCTACCACTGCCGGCATTTTAGCCAACCCTTTTGTGCGTTTCTGATTGGCAAATTCAACAATCAAAATACCGTTTTTGGTTACCAACCCAATCAACATAATCATTCCGATTTCTGAGAAAATATTCAAAGTTTGTTTAAGCAAAAATAAGCTTAACAATGCGCCAGCAAACGCCAGCGGAACAGTAAGAATAATAATAATTGGATCTCGGAAGCTTTCAAACTGAGCAGAGAGTACCAGATAAATCAACATTATTGCCAAGATAAGCGCAAACAAAATATTAGAGGAACTCTCAGCATAGTCGCGCGAAGGGCCGCTTAAGGAAACCTGATAACTTTTATCCAATAACCGATCTGCAATAGTTTGCATGGCTTTGATACCATCCCCAATGGTTTTACCATCTGCCAGCGAAGCAGAAATGGTAGCCGACTTATATCGGTTGTAGTGGTATAAAGTGGGCGGATTGCTACTCTCTTCTAGTTTTATAACGGCATCCAGCGGAATACTTTGCCCTTTATTATTCCTTACATATAAATTAGAAATATCTACTGTAGTATTTCTTTTATCTCTTTCTACTTGCGCAATCACCTGATACTGGTAGCCATTCATTATAAAATACGCCAGTCTGCCCCCGCTGAATGCACTTTGAATGGTGCTGATTACATCAGTAGTGCTTAAGCCCAGATCTTTGATCTTCATTCGATCAACCGTAAGTTGAATTTCAGGCTTATTAAATTTCAGGCTAACATCAGAGTTGGCAAAGGTTTTATCTTTTCTTACCTCATCTAAAAATTTGGGTATGATTTCTCGTAGCCGACTTAGGTCTTGATTTTGTAAAATAAATTGAATAGGCAATGATCCCCTAGAACCAAAACCTACTGATATCGTTTGTTCCTGTGTGGCAAAAATCCGGGCATCATTAAACCGCCCCATCTTTTTTTGCAAGTCAGAAGCAATCTCTGCCTGTGAACGCTTACGCTTAGAAGGATCTACCAAACTTATCCTGGGTTGCGATGTATTTACCCCTGCACTGGAGCCCCCGTATCCGGAAGAAGTTCGGGCTATGGTAAAATCACCTTCTGGCACAGAATCATTTAAAAACACCAAGATATTGTCTACCATTTTTTGCATGGAGTAATAGCTGGTACCCTCGGCAGCGGTAACATTGAAGCGAATACTACTGCGGTCTTCGAGTGGAGCCAATTCACTTTGCAACTGACCCATAATAACCCATATTAGTAAAATACAAGAAGCTATAATTACCCAGGCAGCCCAGCGAATTTTCATAAACCCTTTCAACAATCGGTTATAGCCGGTTTCAAGGCCTACAAAAAAAGGCTCCGTCTTTTTATAAAACCAGCCTCCATGAATATTCTTGGCGCTTAGGTATACATTCAATACGGGTGTAATGGTGAGCGATACAAAGGCCGATATTAATACCGCTGCAGCCAGGGTTACTCCAAATTCGCGGAATAAACGACCTACAAAACCTTCTAAAAATATTAATGGCAAAAAAACCACGGCCAGCGTGAGTGAGGTAGAAATTACCGCAAAAAATATCTCCTTACTCCCCTCCAGGGCTGCTTTTCTAATTGGCATACCCTCTTCCAGCTTGCGGAAAATATTTTCAGTTACCACAATCCCATCATCTACCACCAATCCAGTTGCCAACACGATACCTAATAAAGTGAGGATATTGATAGAAAACCCAAAAAGATACATCACAAAAAAGGTAGCAATCAGCGATATCGGAATATCAATTAAAGGACGCAAGGCAATCAGCCAGTTGCGGAAGAAGAAGTAAATTACCAACACAACCAGCGAAAATGAAATTAACAGGGTTTCCTTCACCTCACTTAACGACTTACGAATGATATCCGTATTATCAATCATCACCTTAAATTCAATATCCGACTTGTTCGATTTTTTAATCGTTTCCAGTCTTTTCATGAATTCGTCGGCAATCTCAATATTGTTCGCGCCGGGTTGCGGAATAATGGCTAGTCCTACGGCATTCAGTCCGTTCACCTTCCAAGATTGTTCTAGTTGTTCGGGAGCCATTTCAACAGAAGCTACATCACCCAGACGTACGATACCTAGAGAATCTTCTCGAATAATCAGGTCTCTAAATTGTTGCTCATTGGTGAGTCTGCCCAATGCTCGTATAGTTAACTCCGTTTTATTGCCATAAATTTTTCCGGGGGGCAGCTCAACGTTTTCTGTGTTAAGGGCCGTTCGAATATCTGTAAAGGCAACGTTGAATGCACTCATCCGGTCGGGCTGCAACCAGAGGCGCATTGAATATCTTTTTTGTCCGAAAATATTTACCGCACTTACATTGTTGATGGTTTGAAATTGCTGTTGCAACACGGTTTCTGCATAGTCGCTCAACTCCATCAAACTCTTGGTATTACTTTGCACGGCCAGCACCAAAATAAAATCACTGTTGGCATCTGATTTAAATACCACAGGCGGGGCATCAATATCTTGCGGCAAGCTTCGTATCGCCTGTCCTACCTTATCCCGCACATCACTGGCGGCTGCTTCTAAATCTACTCCCAAATTAAATTCAATGGTAATTTGGCTGCTCCCTAGCTGACTGGATGAAGTGATAGATTTAATACCTGGAATACCATTCACCTGCTTTTCTAGGGGTTCGGTAATCTGACTTTCGATAATATCTGCATTGGCACCTGTGTAACTGGTACTCACAGATATAACCGGTGGATCGATTGCCGGATAATCGCGCACCGCCAAAAATGAATACCCTACTACACCAAAAAGTATCAGCGTAAGGTTCATTACCGTTGCCAATACTGGGCGTTTGAGAGATAATTCAGAAATATTCATACGATCAAATACATGGTTATTCACCTACCGGTGAAGGGTGGGAATAAATTATTGTTTCAACTGTTCCTGCGTTTTTACGCTCCGCACTTTAAGGGGCGCTTTCGGCCGGGCAAATAGCACTCCGGTTACCACTACGCTGTCACCGGGATTGATGCCGCTGATGATTTCCACCATATCCTCATTGCGAATACCTGTTTTTACAGTTACAAAGTTCGCTTTACCTCCCTTCACTACCACCACTTGCTTATTTTTATCGTCGGGGATAATGCAATTGGTAGGTACCATTACACTGGGATGGTCTTGCCTACGTGTTAGATATACTTTTACAAAAGCGCCCGGATTGGCTTTAACACCCTGTAATACCGAACGAACTTTTAAGTTTCTGCTTGCCGAACTAATTTGGGGCTCGGTGGCTATTATAGTTGCTTTATGTCGTTCGGCTTTGCTCAGATCGGTTTGCACTTCTACTTCAGCTCCTTTTCGAATCAACTTACTGTATTGCTCAGGTAAAGTGAAATCAACCTTTATCTTATCTACCTGCTGTAATGTAGCAATTAAAGTAGTAGGGGTTACATAGGCTCCCGGACTTACCATCCGCAAACCTACTAGTCCAGAAAAAGGCGCTTTTACTACCGTTTTATCTATCAGAGATTGGGTATAGGCAAGGTCGGCCTTATAGCCATTTACCTGACTAACGATGGCATCATAATCTGCCTGATTAATGCCTCCTACGGCAATCAACTTGGCTAAGCGGGCTTCTGTTTTCTGGGCCAAATCTAATAGCACGCGAGTTTTGTTCATTTGCGCCTGCAAGTCAGCATCATTTACCCGGGCAATTACCGTTCCCTGAGCCACCACATTCCCTTCGGGTACCTGTAAATAGGTAAGTCGGCCGGCTACCTCGGGGCGGAGTTCGAGATATTCAAAAGCAACCACCGAACCATTGGCTTCAATAGTGGTGCTGATTTGTTCCGTAGCTGCAATCATTACATCTACCAGGGCCGGAGCACCGGCAGGTTTGGCAGCTGCTGCTTCTTTATCCTTTTTCCCCTTGCAGGCTGCCATCAGCAATACAAGTGAAATCGGGAGTAATATCCTTTTCAATAGGTACAATTTTAAAAATCGGATAAAGATAGAAATTATTTTCAGTGTTAAGTATGATAAAGTATAATCGGCCGAAGGGATAAATAATTCGGTCAATCCCCCGCTTTTTGATAGTTGGGTTGTAACTTTAATCATATCGCTATACGCTTGCTGGTTTTCAGTATTCTAAAAAAATAATTATGCTTGTCTTGTCTGCCACTTACCCCCAAAAAAGAGCCTTTATAACAGGAGCGGCTTCCGGACTAGGGAAAGCTTTTTGTATGGATCTGGCCCGGGATGGCTGGACGATTGGTATGGCAGATAACAATGTTACTGCTTTGGAATTAGCCGCTGCCGATATACAAAATGCCGGTGGCCGGCCCCTACTCTTTCCGCTGGATGTGTCTGACAAAGATCAGTATCAAAAAGTGGCTGCCGACTTTCTGGCACAGGCGGGGGGTATCGACTTACTTTTTAATAATGCTGGAGTAGGCGATGGCAGCGTTTTTGAAGATTATTCCCTCGAAAATTACGAGTGGATGGTTGGCATCAACCAAATGGGGGTACTCTATGGTTGTTATTATTTTGTACCCGCTATGAAAAAACAGCGTTCAGGGCATATCCTCAATACCGCCAGTGCAGCTGCCATTGGTTGTGCACCTACTATGGCGGCTTATAATATTACGAAAGCTGCGGTGCTCGCCCTAAGTGAAACCTTATATGGAGAATTAATGGACTATCAAGTGCATGTTTCGTGCATCATGCCTACTTATTTTAAAACCAACGTAATTCAACATGCGCGAGGAGGAGAACTGGTAAAAAAAGCCACGCAGCATTTTATTAACCGGTCAGGACTGGAAGCGCCCGAAGTGGCAGCTGAAATATTAGCCCGAGCCGGAAAAAAAGAACTCTATATTATTCTTCCCAAATCTGCCCGAAAAATGTGGTTGATGAAAAGATTAGCCCCTACACGATTTAGAAAAATGGTGAAAGAGCAGTTTATGGCTTCCATGCAGAAAGTAAAAAAATATCAGTCGAAACAAAGTTAATATTCCCCCCTAAGTATTTATGAATATGAATCCACTTCCTCAATTTCAACTCACCGGCAAAGTTGCCTTAATAACCGGCGCCAGTAAAGGAATCGGAGAAGCCATGGCCCGAATATTTGTCGCGCAGGGTGCCATTGTAGTAATCAATTCACGCAAACAAGATGAGCTGGACCTTGTAGCCAACAGTATTCGGGAAAATGGTGGAACCTGCACACCCATTGCCGCCAATGCCGGGGATATAACAGCCTGTAAACAACTGGTTGCACGGGTAGTTGAGCTGCATGGAAAAATTGATATCCTAGTAAATAATGCCGCTGCTAATCCGGTATTTGGCCCGGTAGTAGATACAGAAGAATGGGCTTTCGATAAAATCATGCAGGTAAACGTAAAAGCACCTTTTGAGTTGAGCAAACTGGTTTATCCGATAATGAAGGCATCTGGGGGAGGAAGTATCATCAACATCAGTTCGATAGCCGGTATTACGCCGGATACCGGATTGGGAATATATTCCGTTTCTAAAGCCGCCCTGAATATGCTTACCAAAGTAACTGCCAAAGAATGGGGGAAGGATGGCATTCGGGTGAACGTAATTTGCCCCGGACTTATCAAAACCAAATTTTCCGAAGCCCTTTGGCAAAATGAAAAATGGCTGCAAAAATTTGCACAGATGCTTCCTTTAGGCAGAATGGGTACAGGGGAAGAAATGGCGGCAATGGGTTTGTTTCTGGCTTCTGATGCGTCTGCTTATTGCACCGGTACTGTATTTATGGCAGACGGTGGGGCCACTATTTAACGCCTACCTAATTAATACATTTTTATGGAAGAAATATTTATCACCCCCCGGCTTCGCGACTTACTACCACAAATCCGAAACTTTGTAGAAACGGAATTGATCCCGCTGGAAAAAGAGCATGCCAACCGAAAAGGAAAAGAAACAGAAGCCTTGCTGCAGCAAAAAAGATTGTTGGTAAAAGAAAAAGGTTGGTGGAACCTGCACCTGAGTGAGCAAGATGGCGGCATGGGATTAACCCTCTGCGAATTCGGACAAATTAGTGAAATACTTTCCCTCGCTCCTTATTACGGTCAATATACTTTCAATTGTCAGGCCCCCGATATTGGCAATACCGAACTGCTAAAACATTTTGCTTCTCCCGAAATCAAATCTATTTTTTTACAACCCCTGATTGAAGGAAAAATCCGCAGCTGCTTTTCGATGACGGAACCGGATATGCCTGGCTCCAATCCCGTAAGGCTGTTAACTACTGCGGTAAGAAAAGGCAATGAATATGTAATCAATGGCACCAAGTGGTTTACTACCGGGGCCGATGGGGCTGCATTTGCCATCGTAATGGCCGTTACCAATCCCGATGCCGCTCCGCATAAAAGGGCCAGCATGATTATTGTTCCAACCAATACGCCCGGATTTACGCTGGTAAGAAATATACCGGTATTTGGTGAAGCAGGCGAAGGCTGGGCCAGCCACTCCGAGATTGCTTATGTAAACTGCCGCGTGCCGGTTAGCAACCTGATTGGTGAAGAAGGCATGGGCTTTAAACTGGCACAGGAAAGACTCGGGCCCGGACGCATTCATCACTGCATGCGTTGGGTAGGTATTGCCGAAAAAGCATTCGACCTGATGTGCCGCAGAGCCGTTAGCAGAGAAATGGAAGAGGGCGTAGTATTGGGTCAGAAACAATTTATTCAAGGATTTATTGCCGAAAGCCGCGTAGAAATTGATGCCTCCCGCATGTTGGTACTCCGGGCTGCCCAGCGGATAGATTTGAAAGGTGCTGCCAATTGTCGCGAAGAAATTTCAGGTATAAAATTTTATGTAGCCAATATGTTTTTACGGGTGCTTGATCGTGCTATTCAGGTGCATGGAGCCATGGGACTTACCAATGATACCATGCTGGCCAGTCTCTATCAACACGAAAGAGGGGCCCGCATCTGGGACGGTGCAGATGAAGTGCACAAACAAAGTATGGCCATTCAGATACTGAAGAAATACGGACTGGATGTAAAAAAGAAATCCTCCCAATCCTAATCTGTTTGTATGAGTTTGCCCGACATTCATCAACAACTGCCCGCCTTACAGCAATGGCTGCATCAGTCGCTGCCCGAAATAGGAGCGATACAGGATATTAAACGTTTTTCAGGGGGGTATTCGAATATCACTTTTCGGATTAGCAATGAGCAACAATCCTATGTGCTACGTATGCCGCCCCCCGGATCGGAAGTGAAAACTGCGCATGATATGAACCGCGAGTTTCGGGTACTATCAGCATTGAAACCTCATTATGCATCGATTCCTACGCCGCTGGCATTTTGTGATAACCCAACAATATTGGGTACGCCCTTCTATATAATGGAATACTTAGAGGGAATGATACTTCGCCCCAATAGTTCGCAGTTGAAAGATTTGAGCGAAAAACATTTTACCACCCTCTCCACTGAACTGATTAAAAACTTAGCTAGCCTGCATACTATCGATTTACAAACCAGTGGACTGATTCAATTGGGTAAGCCCGAGGGATATGTGAACCGGCAGGTAAGCGGATGGATCAACCGATACTATCAATCAGAAACCGATCAACTTGCTACCATCAATCAGGTGGCAGACTGGTTGCAACAACAAACGCCCCGCGAACAAGCACCGGCCATGTTGCACAACGATTATAAGTACGACAATGTAATTTTTAGCCGGCAGCAAATGGGTAAAATCGTGGGGGTGCTTGATTGGGAAATGGCTACTGTGGGCGATCCGTTGATGGATTTGGGAGCCGCCCTCGCCTATTGGTTCGAAGCCGGCGATCCGGAACCTTTTCGGGATTATAATATTACTTGGCTGCCCGGTAATTTGAGCCGACTGGCCTGTGCCCAATTGTATGCTGCAAATACCGGCAGAGTTATCAGCGACCTGCTATTTTACTATGTGTTTGGTTTATTTAAAAATGCGGTGATTGTTCAGCAGATTTATTGCCGATGGAAAAAGGGGCTGCACAACGATGATCGCTTTGGCGGATTGATTCACCTGATCAAACTATTGGGGAAACATGCGGTTCGCACGTTAGAGAAAAATAGTATTTCTTAGAAAGTTAGCGGGCCGATTATTTTCTGCGCAATCCTCCCCGCCAGTTGTAGCGCTCGGAACGATATTTTTCGTAGTCCTTTTCAACCATATACCCCAACTCTAAATCATTCAGTCGTATAACCGTTTCGTATTCGGGGCGATAATGCACCATAAAAGAATCTAACTCCGGAGAAGTTAGCTTGGTAATTTTTCTTACAAAGGGTTTGGTAAAACGACTGCTCACATATTTATCCTGCTCCTGCATAATTAATCGCCGTTGTAAATGCAATAAACTATTGGTTCGCTTTACCCGAAACATGTTGATGATTTCATTCACATCAAACCCCACCGTTAAACCCCCGGGGTTATAATTAGGATTGCTGCTCAACCGCAAAGTTGGCTTTCTGAAATCGAAGCCTTTGGCATTGTCTCGGCGGTTTTGCAGAGAATCAAACTTGTAATAACTATTCCGAACGGTAACCTCCGGTAAATCAAAAGCCCTCAAATGCAGCATCACATTAAACCGGTCGGTATTGCTGATGGTATCTACCGGATACTTCATGGTAGTTTTGCCGATTAATGAAAACCAAATAGAATCAGTTTCTCGCACCTGAATAGAATAACGCCCCATCGAATCGGTTACGGTACCTTTTCCGGATGAGCTAATAACGGCTACTGCCTCTAGGGGGCGACGAGCTGAGATATCGAAAACCGTTCCGCTTACGGTTATGGTTTGTGCCTGCAAGTGAGCATTCTCTAGAAAAATACTACTACTAAGCAAGCAAATGATGAATAAAATTTTTCTCAACTGAGCGGTTTGGCTGTAATATTATTAAACGAGAACGAGAGTGCAAGAAATTGCGGTCAAATTAACGTGGTTTTTGCAGTTGAAAGGGGTAATCTAGGTATTTAACCACCCTACCTGTTAAAAACGAGTAGACAGAATCTGAGGAAGCATGTTTCTCCAGGTGGGCCAATCATGGTTTATATCGTTTCCCCATATACCCAGATCGTGGGGAATTCCCTTTTGATGCAGAATGCCCGAAAAGCGGCGCGAAGCTTCCGGATCTTCATAGGCACCGCTACCGGTATAAATATGAATATGCTGGCTTGAGCGAATCTTATCTAAATACCAGGAATCTTCTAACCGGGGTAGATAATGTTCGGGACTATTATAATATACCTGCTCGTCAAAATACCCTTTCGTATATTCTGCTAGATTGTACACACCACTCATACTAATCACCCCCTGAATCAGGTCGGGCCTTTTTAGAAATAAATTCATGGAATGCAATGCACCAAAAGAAGCGCCGCTGATATATATGGGTGTATCCTCGCTCGTGTGGGTTTTTATAAAGGGAATCACTTCTTTAAAAACATACTCATTAAACTGGTTATGCCGAATGGCCTTGTGTTCCGGCAGCATCGTATCATTCATCCAGCTTTCATTGTTCATGCTGTTAATGCTAAACACTTTGATTTTTCCTGCATGAATCAGTGGCGAAAGGGCATCAATCAGCTGAAATCGTTCGTATTCCAAAAAATCGGCCGCGGCTGTGGGTATCAGCAAAAGGGCGAAACCATAATGACCATAAGTAACTACTGGCATTTCTATACCCAAGGAGGGGCTATACCACGAACTCAATGCTCTATTCATATCAAAAATTAAAATGCCGATAAAACCCTTGCAACTTACTCAATACAGGTTTTGCTAATCTCCTTCCAAAGATCCTGGTAACACTGGGCAGCATAGCTAGATTTGGCAAAAGTTGCCAGCGGAGCTTCTTGAACGCCCATCTTTTCTACATCGCTGAGGTAGGGGATATAATTTTTAAAGAAAAGTTTGTCTTTATAAAAAGCTTCCATCACTTCGTGGTGAAGGTTTTTCCGATGGTCTACCATGCTAAAGAAACACTTGATTTTAGAAGCATCCATGCCATTCTCTTTACAATAATCAATCACGGTTTCGAAGGATCGGATAGAAAGTGTAGTAGGAATATTTGGCATCAATACCCAATCGGCTGCATGAAAAACGGCTTCATGCAAGAGTGAAATACCGGGCGGACAATCCAGAAAAAGCACATCGTATTTTTTTTGCAGTGGGGCAAGCAGACTGGTAATTCGCTTTCTAGATTGCTTCATATCATGCAGCAATAGATCGGCATTGCGGGCCGATAAGTCGGCAGGAATCACATCGAGATGATCATAAGGGGTTGCCTGAATGGCGTGCTGGAGGTCTAACTCGTTGCTGAGAATTTTTTTTGTCTCGTTCTTTACGCTGGCCTGTGCACCCAAATAAAAAGAGGACGAGCCCTGGGGATCCATATCCCAAATGAGCGTTTTATAGCCCTGTTCGGCACTCAGATAGGCCAAATTAATGGCGGAGGCGGTTTTTCCTACACCCCCTTTTAAGTTGTATAGTGCTATGGTTACCATCCTACAATTTACGATTTTTTTTATACTGCAAGTGCGGTACTTATACCAGGCCCCCCAACACCAAACAACCCAGTACTATCCAGGGGGCAGGAATTTTTTGGGTTTGCAGTATTACAATGGTTGCCACCACTATCCCAAGGTCGGCAAAAGCAATGGGAATGCCCTGCCAAAGCTGGTACCAAAAGGTATCCGTAATCAGGTAGCAAGTGGCACCGGCCATGATACCCACAACAGCCGCATTAATTCCTTCGAGGGAGCGATAGATAACCGCATATTTTTTAAGGTACTGCCATACCGGGAAGAAGAATAATACCAGCAAAGCACTGGGTAAAAAAATGGCAACACATCCAATCAAACAGCCCAGCAATTGAAACGCTATACCATCATCTCGTAAAGCCATCCCCCCAGTAAAAGCCCCAATTGAAAAAACAGGTCCGGGTATCGCCCGCACCATGCCCGACCCCGTTAAAAAATGTTCGCGGCTCATGCGCAATACATCGCGCTTTTGTTCTTGAATATGGCGAGTTTCGGGGCGGGTAACATATTGCTCGTACATCAGGGGCATCAACACATCCCCACCCCCAAAAACCAGGCTTCCGAAACGATAGGAGTTTTCGAACAGATTAAAAGGCTTTCGGTTGGGCCAGTTATTACGGGTAGCAGTTTCAGACAGATAAGCTGCCACCCCAAATACCAACAAAAATATCAGCAAATTACCCCAACGTACCGGTTTGCGCTGCTCCTTTTTCTGCGGAATTCTTTTATCACTGAAATTGGTAACAATGCCGGATAAGATGATCAAACCCGGAAAAACCCAGGGAGTTTTAAATGCCAGAAATGTTGCCAAAGTAGATAACACCATGATGATGCGGGTAATGGTATTGTTTACCGATACCCCCATAAACCGATAGGCCGAATACCCAATAAATCCAATCGCCATCGGCTGCATAAACCGAAACCAATGAATGGTTTTTCCCTGATCATCAAAATAATCCAACAGAAAGGAGAGCCCCCCCATTAATATACTGGCAGGTGTTATCCAAATGAGCAGGGTTGCAATGGCTAGCAACAAGCCACCTCGCTTATACCCGATCAATGTAAGGGTTTGGGTAGAGGAGGCGCCGGGAAGGAGTTGGCAAAATCCATTGTATTCCATCAGCTCCTCTTCGGTAACATCGCGTCGCTTATGTACAAAGATGTTGAACATCATACCCAGGTGACCTTGTGGTCCCCCAAAGGCAGTAATGCTATGCCAAAGCACCGCCTTTAAAAACGGAATGTGACGAAGAAAATGCAAGTAAACGGATTTGAATCCTGAAATTGATTATCCCAATAAAGATATTGGTTATTTCTTAAGCCCAATCTCCCGAAGCCGCTCATCTAGGTATTCGCCGGCAGCGATGTCTGCATAGGCTTTTGGATGGCTGGCATCTATGCAACGATCTAAACAGGCCAAACTCATATTGCTGCGCGGATGGAGAAAGAATGGCATGGAAAAACGACTGGTATGCCAAAATTCCCGGGGGGGATTTACCACCCGGTGGGTAGTGCTTTTGAGCATATTATTGGTAAGGCGTTGCAGCATATCTCCCACATTTACCACAATCTGCTGGGGTAGAGAAGTTACCCCAACCCAGTCTCCTTGTTTATTTAAAATCTGTAACCCATCGGCAGATGCGCCCACTAGCAGGGTAATCAGGTTAATATCTTCATGCTGCTCTGCCCGTATGGCCGATTTTGGTTCGTGGGTGATGGGGGGATAGTGGATACAACGTAGAATGGAGTTACCTTGGTGGATATGTGCATCAAAATAATTGCTCGGTAATCCCAGATACAAAGCAATCGCTGAAAGCAAGGCCCCTCCACTTTTTTCAAAATGGCGATAGGCGCTATATAAGGTTTCATTAAACTGTGGGATGATATCAACCATCACATTGGATGGATATTCTTCGGCTATTTCGTTGCCATCAGTTACCGTTTGGCCATATTGAAAAAACTCTTTCAAATCTGGCGCATCACTGCCTTTGGCATGCTCCTTACCAAAACTGGTATATCCGCGCTGCCCGGCCAATCCGGGAATCTCATATTTGCTTTTTTGCTCATCCGACAAACTGAAAAACTCCTGCACCAGCCGGTATTGATCGGCTATCAAGGAGTCGGGTATTCCATGGTTCATCACCGACACAAAACCTACCTCTTCAAAAGCCTTACCCAACTGCTGCACAAAATCGGCCTGTTGGGCGGGAGTGCCATCTACAAACTGCGCGAGATCTACTACGGGAATCGTCATACCAATTAATTTTTTTACAGGATGCAACTTATCAACCCCAAGGGGAGTCTAGTAATTAACGATTTTACCATAGTTTTTATGCGTATTCGCCGTTATTTTATCAACTTTGCCTCATGAAGCTTACTCCCTTTGTTCTGTTTGGATGGATCCTGTTTATAACTGCCTGTTCCCCCAAATACCAATCTTTTACCGGTAATTATCAATTTACCGCATCAGCACCCGGTGGTGCGCCCGACTATGCTCGATTAGATTTTTGGGCAGCCCATCCCTATAAAAAAGACCCTTCCGACAGTGTGCCCAAACCCCTGCGCGCCAGTTACCGACCCGATTCTACGGCCGATGTATTTTTTATTCATCCCACCACCTATACCCAGGAAGAAAAGAAGTTCGGTTGGAATGGCCCGGTTGATGATGCCGAACTGAATGCCAAAACCGATTATAGTACCATCCTTTCGCAGGCCAGTGTTTTTAATGAAGTGGGCAGGATATTTGCCCCTAGGTATCGCCAGGCCCATATATCAGCCTATTACCCCAAAAATGCCGCCGACAGCCAGCAAGCAAAAATTGCGTTGGACCTAGCTTACGCGGATGTAAAAGCTGCTTTTCAATATTATTTGCAATACGAAAACAAGGGCCGACCCATCATCATTGCCTCGCATAGTCAGGGAAGCACCCATGCACAACGTTTATTGCTGGAGTTTTTCGAAAATCAAATCCTGTATAATAAATTGGTGGTGGCTTATATCCCCGGTATGTATGTAAATCCGGATAAATTTAAACAGATTACCCCCTGCCAATTGCCTTATCAAACTGGATGTATGGTTGGATGGAGAACTTACCAGGAAGGATATACCCCCGAATTTATTCAGAAAGAACCTACGCGTGCCTTAATTGTAAATCCCCTCACCTGGGATAGTAATAAACCCGAAGCCAGCAAGGAAGCCAACAAGGGGGCCGTTTTATACAACTTTAATAAAGTAATTAAAAATACTACGGCTGCTAATGTTCATGAAAATTTGTTGTGGACTCCCCGCCCCTCTTTCTTTGGTAGTTTTTTATATCGTACCAAAAATTACCATGTAGCCGACTACAACCTGTATTATGTAAGTGTGCGCGAAAATGCACAGCTCCGTTTATCGGCATTTTGGAAAAGATAAAATATTGGTAATAGCTGCCGCTGATCTATACGCAAATAATTGCATGGACACTATGATTGCTGCTGCCATGAAGAGTTCAACTATCAGGTAATAAAAAGATGGATCGGTGGGAACCGGACTAATTCCCGAACTCACTCAAAAACTTGATACGCATAATTTTCAGTTGCTCCCAGGTGAAATCAAATTCACCCAGTTCTTCCTGTGCAATTTCCAGCGAAGAGGTTTCACAGCTTTTAAAATAGTCAATTACGGCTTCTTGTTCACTGTCATCCATCCATTCGTCGATGGCATAGTTTAGGTTCAGCCGGGTGCCACTTGCGGCGATGGTTTCCATTTCTTCCAGCATCTCTTGTAAGTTCAGGCTCTTATTGCGGGCAATGGTTTCGAGGGGAATTTTTTTATCTACATTCTGAATGATGTAAATTTTATTGTTCGATTTATTTGCCACACTCTTCATCACAAAATCGTCGGGCTTCTCAATCTGATTTTCTTCTACATATTGGGCAATCATTTCCACAAAGGGCTTTCCGAATTTGAGGGCTTTCCCTTTACTAACGCCCTGGCATTTTTCCAGTTCTGCCAGCGTAGTGGGAAATAAGGTGGCCATATCCTGCAATGAGTTTTCGAGGAAAACAACAAAGGGCGGAAGATTTTTTTTGCGGGCCTCTTTTTGTCGCAGGCCTTTTAGCAACTCAAACAAAGCTTCATCAGCGGCCGATCCAGACTGGGCTCCCTGTTCCCCTTCATCGTCATCGGCATTGGCTTCTTCGAATAAATTATTAAGGGCGATGGTAAAGGAGCTGGGCTTTTTTATAAACCGGTTACCTTGTTGGGTAATTTTCAGCAAGCCATATTCTTCAATATCTTTTTGAATTAAGTTATGCAACAACATCTGCCGGAGTAAACTATTCCAGAAATGTGCGTTTTGATCTTTCCCAATGCCAAATACCTGTAGGGCATCGTGTCGGTAGAGGTTGATTTGCGGAGTGGCTTCGCCCTGTAACACTTTTACCACATAGTCGGTTACAAATCTTTCGTCGAGCGCCTGAATGGTTTTCAGTGCCTGCACTACTTCGGTTTTGCTTTCGATTCTTTCTTTTGGATGGCGGCAATTATCGCAATGTCCGCAGTTTTCTTCGGGCCATTCTTCTCCAAAATAATGCAGCAATACTTTTCTGCGACAAACAGCGGTTTCGGCATAGGCCACGGTTTCATCAATCAACTGTGCCCCCACTTCGCGTTCACTCAGGGGCTTATCGCGCATCAGGTGTTCTAACTTAGATACATCCTTGTGGGAATAATAGAGCACACAAATTCCTTCCATCCCATCTCTGCCGGCACGGCCGGTTTCTTGGTAATAGTTTTCAATAGATTTGGGAATATTAAAATGGATTACAAAACGTATATCCGGCTTATCAATTCCCATACCAAAGGCGATGGTTGCCACTATCACCTGCACATGCTCATTCAAAAACTGATCTTGCCGGTCAGCGCGAAGTTTCTGATCTAATCCCGCATGATAGGCCACTGCCTTAATATTATTTGCTACCAGCAATTCGGCCAGTTCTTCAGTGGTTTTTCGGTTGAGCGTATAAATAATGCCGCTCTTCCCTTTATGAGAACTGATGAATTTTACAATGCTGCGTACGGTTTGGTCTTTATTAATTTTTGGCTGAATCTCATAATACAGGTTAGCTCTGTTAAATGAAGAGATCAGCACAAAGGGATTGCGCAATTCCAGATTTTTTACAATATCACTCTGCACTTTGGGGGTGGCAGTAGCGGTAAGGGCTATTACGGGAATGTTGGGATTGATGATATCCATCATCTCACGCAGCCGGCGGTATTCGGGCCTGAAGTCATGTCCCCACTCCGAAATACAGTGCGCTTCATCTACGGCAAAAAATGAGAGGGGCAGGTCGCGGAAAAAATCCAGATTTTCTTGCTTGGTAAGGGTTTCCGGGGCAACATATAAGAGTTTGGTTTTCCCGCTCAGCAGGTCTTCCTTTACCACTTTAATTTGTCCCTTATTTAATGAGGAATTGAGAAAATGTGCCACTTCATCATTCTCGCTGTAGCCCCTAACCAGGTCTACCTGATTTTTCATCAGGGCAATCAGGGGAGATACCACAATGGCGCATCCGGGTTGAATGAGGGCTGGCAGTTGATAGCATAAACTTTTACCTCCGCCGGTAGGCATAATTACAAAAGTATCGCGACCGCTTAACAGGCTTTCAATGGCCTGGTGTTGGGTTCCTTTAAAATCGCGAAAACCAAAATATTGTTCCAGGGCATTGTATATATCCCATCCAGAAGCAAGCACTGCTCTTTTATCGCCGACCTCTTTTTTAGCCGTTCCCTTTTTGGCTGGGGTGGCTGCCTTCTTTTTTACGCTTGTTGCCATGTAAATTCATCCATTAACCTCTCAAAGAGGGAAGTAATTTATTTAGAAAATATAGTAATTTTTTTTGAATCTTCCAGATTTATTATTCATCCCGCAAGATTCAACCTATTCCGTTGAGTTAACAGGTAAAAACTACCCGTAAATACCCATTTTTTTTGAAAGGGTAACGAAGTTAGGGAAGAATTACTGCATTAGCTGTTAAAGTTTACCTTTGCAACCATGACGAACCCACTCCTTTCCATCGCCCGCGAAGCCATCTTATTAGAGTCGGCAGCTTTGTTGCAAATGGCGGCTAATCTGAATGAGTCTTTTGAGCAAGCCGCCCAAGAGATACATAATTCCGGCGGACGCTTGGTAGTGAGTGGTATAGGCAAGAGTGCCATCATTGCGCAAAAAATAGTAGCCACCTTCAACTCTACCGGCACCCCTTCTTTGTTTATGCATGCTGCTGATGCCATTCATGGCGATTTGGGTATGGTGCAGCCGGGCGATATTGTATTGTTGATTAGCAAAAGCGGTGAGAGCCCCGAAATAAAAGCCCTCGTACCCCTGATTAAAAAAGCCCCGTTTCGGCTGATTGGCATTACGGGACAGCCGGATAGTTTTCTGGCCAAAGAGAGTGACCATGTGCTGAATACCTGGGTAGAGAAAGAGGTTTGTCCGCACAATCTGGCACCCACCACCAGCACCACGGCTCAGTTGGTAATGGGAGATGCGCTGGCGATATGCCTGATGCATTTGAGCGGATTTACCGGAAATGATTTTGCCCGTTTTCATCCGGGGGGAAATTTAGGTAAGCGGCTCTCCTTATTAGCGGGCGATTTGGCGGCAGAACATGAACAACCGAGGGTATTGCCATCGGCTTCGTTAAAAGCGGTGATTGTAGAGATTACCGAAAAAAGATTAGGGGTAACGGCTGTGGTGGATGAAAAAGATGCGGTAATTGGCATCATTACAGATGGCGATTTGCGCCGGATGCTGGAGAAAAGAGACGATATCCGCAATATCCAGGCCTCCGAAATCATGTCGCCCCATCCCAAAACCATCTCCCCGAATGCGTTGGCTGCCCAGGCCCTGGAAGAAATGCGTGCCCACGATATCAGTCAGCTGATTGTTGCCGAAAATGGCCAATATCGGGGCATTGTACACCTGCACGACCTGATAAAAGAGGGTATTATCTAAGTATTTTCATCCATCCGGTAAACATCCGCCCTAAAGCCTGTAATATTGCATCAATTTTAGTGGTAAATCCCTCTCCAACATGAAACATGCACACTATTATGTGGCCATTATGGCCGGAGGAATTGGAAGCCGTTTTTGGCCAAAAAGCCGCACTGCCTATCCCAAGCAATTTTTAGATATTTTGAATACTGGCAAATCCTTGTTACAGTGGACCTACCAGCGCTATGCCAGTTTTATTCCCGAAGAGAACATATTTGTGGTAACTTCTGAGGAGTATGTAGGTTTGGTAGCAGATCAGTTGCCAAATATGAAGGGAGATAATATTTTAGCCGAGCCCAGTCGTAAAAACACGGCTCCCTGTGTGGCCTATATTTCCTTCAAGTTGCAACAACGCGATCCGGAAGCTTGTTTAATTGTGGCGCCCAGTGATCACCTGATATTAGATGAGCAGCAGTTTATGCAAACCACCCTGCAGGCATTGCGGTTTGTAGAGTCGGTTCGCTCGCTGGTAACACTGGGCATTACGCCCACGCATCCGAATACCGGATATGGGTATATACAACACGAGCCCTTGCCAGTGGCGGAGGGCATTTATAAGGTAAAAACATTTACCGAAAAGCCCAACCTCGAGCTGGCGCGCACGTTTATTGCCAGTGGCGACTTTTTATGGAATGCAGGCATATTTGTTTGGAAGGTAGATTCTGTGGTAAAAGCTTTTGAGCAATACCAGCCCGAGATGTACGAGTTGTTTGATGCGGAAAAAGCGCATTTCAATACACCCGGAGAAGCAGCCGCTATTAATCGGATTTATCCACTCTGCATCAATATTTCCATAGACAATGCCATTATGGAAAAAGCCAATAATGTTTATGTGATACCTTCTTCCTTTGGCTGGAGCGACTTAGGAACCTGGAACAGTGCGTATGACAATCTGGAGAAAGATTATTTAGGCAATGCGGTGGCGGGTGATAGTGTGATGATTATTGATGCCACCAAGTGTATGGTATCGATGCCGGATAAAAAATTACTGGTATTACAGGGGGTAGATGATTGCATCATTGTAGACACTCCGGATGTGCTGATGATTTGCAAGAAAGATAAGGAGCAATCGATTAAAGAATATGTTGCCGAAGTGAAAAGGAATATTGGCGATCATTTTGTGTAGGAACAAGCATTATACTTTATGCTTTGTTGGGGAACTTAAAGGTGTCTCACTCAATCGAATGGATTTTATTTTTTCATTAGATCATAATATATCCTGTTGCTTTCCCTCGACCCTCTTTTGTAATATTTCCATTTTCAACTAATGTTGTCAAAGATTTTTTTACGGTAGGCAACGCCAGTTCTAGTTTCTTTGATACTTCACCCGAGCTGCATCCCGGGTGATTTTGTATGAAAAACAAAATGCGTTGTTCTCGTTGAGAAAGAGACTTGGTTATTTTTCCGTCGGCTAATTTAGCCAGTAATTGCTCTTGTATATTTATCAAACAACTAACAAAAAAAACTAGCCACTCCGTAATATTTTCTCCTGGTCTGTTTCGCTGTGTTTGCATGAGCACTTTGTAATACTCCGATTTTCTATTTTCAATCTCATGCTCAAAACTTACATATTGAATCCAGGAATAACCATTTTGTAAAAGCAGTAAACTACCCAGCAACCTGCTTAATCTTCCATTACCGTCTTGAAATGGATGGATACTTAAAAACTCGTAAACAAACAAAGCAGTCTTTACCAATGGGATTGTTTCTTTATCGGAATAATACCATTCAACCAGCTGCATCATGGCATCTTGTGTTGCTATTCCGGGCTCCGCTGTTCTAAATACCAATTGCTTAGTTCCATCCAAAAAATTTGCTTCAACTGCATTACTCACTTGTTTATAATTCCCTCTATGCCAGGCATCTTTATCGCCATGTGCCATCAATATTTTATGCAAGTTTTTAATTTGACTTTCAGAAATATTGATGGATGCATAGTTTTCAGCAATTGTATCTAATGCTTCAAAATACCCAATAACTTCCTGCTCATCTCTTTCTTCAAATTTGGAAACAGACAATTTTTCAATTAATACTGCTACTTCATCGTCTGACATTTGCGAACCCTCGATACGTGTTGAGGCACCAACACTTCGCACGGTAGCAATTGATTTTAATTGCTTTAAAGATGCACCAGCTCGCTTTTCAATAGTTTCCCAGGAAGCATCAAATCTGTCTATTTTACTTAATTGAGTAATTAGTTGCATACCCAAATCAAGTTGTAGTGTATGTATGTGTACACTCATAAAATATCCGTATTTATCCGTAAATATACGAATATTTATCCGATTCAATCAGAGAAAATATCCGTATTTATCCGAAAATATCCGAATAGAGTTGTAAAAAACACCCATTACATTTTCGAAAACTCGAGTCATTCCGAAGAAAATAACTAAGAATATGGGGTTAGGTGTGAAATTCACAAGAGTGGCCTCCATCCACTTCGGATATGACTTTTTACTAATATAGTAATGCCAAATCCCCAAAAATGTATAATAATTGGGGATTATAATCCCCATAATCATGCTATAATTGGTGATTGCCTTCGTCGCTTAGTCCCAGCTGCGAGTCTATGCGAGAAAGAAAATGCTCGTTCTCAATGCCGTACGATGCAAAATTATCAGCAGGGCTTTTGCGGTCATCAATCGAAATTCAAAATACGTTGATACCATTAAGGCTGTAGCCTAATTTATTTGCTTATTAAGATAGAATGCGAGAAAGCAAAACTGTTTAATTATTTACAGTTGACGTTATTTGCTTAGAAGTAAATGGTATGGACTGTCCCATGACCTCAGTAGTACCCTTTTGTTCTATAATGGTTTTCTTGGTTTTTAAAACTCCAGACTTTATATCAACTGTCATTTCACCAGAAAAACTGGATGAGCTTGTAACAACTGCATCCATACCTTGAACTGATTTATTTGCTTTCACAAACGAAGTGCCTTTGAAAGTTAACGTTGCTTCTCCATTATCAGAAGAAGATACAACCTTATATTCAGTTACCTTTTTATTATCTACATCTGAAGTATTATCATCAATCCAGGAATCCCCGGGTTTAATATCTACTTTTACAGGAAAGATCATATCAGTTACAAATTCATCAAAATTACCTAACGTGGATTTGGCCGTTTCAAGTGCTGGATCGGATGATTTAATTGCTTTATTTACCTTTCCAGTATTAGTCATTCCAATATCAATTGAGTTATCAAAAACCGAAGACAAAAGTTGACCGAGCGGACCACTTTTATCTTCTGATTTATCAGAATCAAATTCATTAACATTACCCATCGCCTCCGATTTTAATCGAACCCTACCAATTTTAATACTCAATATTATATCTGGTGTATTCTGCTTAATATCTGCATCCATAGTAACAGTTACATCCGACTTAATTTCAATTTCTTGCCCCATTGCAGTTTGGGTGATGGTGCTGATACTATTATTAGCTGAGTGGATCTTTTTGCCGACTGGCACATTAATTGAATATTGACCTTCTACTGAGACAGAAAAAAGAAACAGAAAAATGCTTGCAAATAGAGCTGTTTTTTTCATGTGGTGTATTTTATTGAGGAACTAAATCATTCCAGTATTTACTATACAAATTATCACTTAAAAGAAGTGTATCATGGTTTCCTGAAACAGATGTTTCCCCATTTTCTAATATATATATTCGATCACAAAAAGATTTTAAAACATGTAATCTATGCGTTATAAATATAATACCCATCGAACTTTTCAATTGTGTTAACAATTTTAAAACGAATTGCTCGGAATCCCTATCCATTGAGGCGGTTGCCTCATCTAAAATTAAAAGTTGAGGTTTATGGTATAATGCCCTAGCTAATGCAATCATTTGTTTCTGTCCGCCCGAAAGGTTAATACCTTCTTCGCCAACCACCGTCATATAAGATTGCGCCAAACTATCAATAAATGGACTAAACCCATATTCACTCAAAAATGTCAATACTTCTTGCGGCTTTGTTGCAGCATCATCAAAAGCAATGTTTTCTAAAACTGTTGCATTAAATATATGAACTTGCTGCGGTACCACTCCGATAAAAGTTCTCCATGATTCAAAAGAAATATTTTTCAATTCCGCATTGTTATTAATAACAATAGTGCCACTTTCACATTCATAATGCTTCTGCAGGATTTGTGAGATAGTACTTTTACCACATCCATTTTCCCCCATTAATGCTATAATCTCTCCAACTTGAACATTAAAAGAAACATTCTTAAACAGGGGACTTCTTCCGGCAAATCGGAATAGATTTTTTTTAGCGGATAATGATTTAAACTCTGTAATTTCATTTTTGTCATCATTAGATTCGGGTTCAATTCCAGTAAACTCAAACATTCGATCAAAAGCAATTTTAGCTTCATTTAGAGGAATTGAAATTAGCGCAAGATTTGTAACACTTGGCAACAAGTTCGAACACATTCCTAAAATAGCCATCAACTCTCCAATTTTTAAATTGCTATATAACACCTGGTAACTACTATATAAAAGAACACTTAGTAAAAATACAATGCCGAAACTATTAGCGAAAAAGGCAAGCCTTATTTGCACTTTTCCCAAGGATAATATGGCATCTTGATATTTATTATAAATAAAGCTATTAGTAGATGCAAACAGGTTTTGCTTGTTAAGATTTTTAATTGGCTCTATCCCTTGCAGGGTGGATATATAGTTTGCTTCATTCATGGCAAAACTACTCATAATCTTTCGCTGACCTTCAATAATACTTTTATTGTTTTTATAAATAAGTATAAAGTAAAATGGCAAAATTAACAAAATAGATACTGCTATTTTCCATGAATAAAAAAACAAGAAAACTAAAATAGTTAATGATATCAGAGTATCGATTACTACATTCCCAGCAACTTGAGTAATTACCCTTTGTATTCTTGTTGTATCCATTAGCCTTGCTGTAAGTTCTCCAATTTTTCGAGTATCAAAAAACGATTTTGGCAAATGTAATAACTTAGAATAGAAACTGCCTACTATTCTATTATTAAAAATTTTTGACTGCCTAAACAAAAAATATTGCCTTAAAGCTGATAGCCCCTCTCTTACAAGCAATAACAAAAATACTAGTGCAATACCCAAATTTAGCTTTATAAAATTCCTCTTGGGCAATATATCATCAATTAAACGTTGGGAAAACAGACTCATTACTATACCCAAAATAGCAATACCTAGTCCGATGGCAGCTGCAATAGTTAAAAGTTGCATATCTTCTCTTACTAATTGTTTGATCCATTGTTTTTTTTGAATCGCTGTATCTCTTTCCTTTTTAAAATCTTTATTGGGTTCTAATGTTAAGCAGGTTTTGGATTGCCATATAGATTCTAATTCCTTTGGCGATAAATGAATGATTCCTTGTGCGGGATCGCCAATAATAAAAATGATTTCTTCAGCTTTTTTGATTGTTCCAAAGCAAACTATATAATGTTGTAGCTGATTTTCAATCGCAACATGCAATATTATCGGGCTGGAATGTTTGATTAAAGCCGCAATATTAGATTCGCATCCTTCAGCTTTAAAGCCCACTTGATTTGCTGCTTGATATAAACCAAGTAATGTAGTTCCGGCAATATTTGTACCGCTTAATAACCGCAGATTTTCCAATGTATCATAGCCGCCATAATATTTTATGATTGAAAGCAAGCAAGCCACACCACAATCTGATTCGCCTTGCTGAAGTGTGAATTCGATATTAAGGTCTTTTCCCATACTCAGTTTATCAAATTTTCTATCTTTGTTTCTCCAATAATTTTTTTTAATAATTTACCGTTTTCATATACAAAAAATGACGGGATAGCCATGGTACCGAATTTTTTATAAAATTCAAAGCGAGTGTCTCGCAGAAGATAGATGTAGGGTGCTGTATAAACTTTGTAATCGCTATTAAATTTAGCCACTTCTGTAGCAC